>CAJAVP010000011.1 GCA_903945375.1 uncultured Methylococcaceae bacterium
CGCAACGTATTTTGATGCCCGTACTGAATCTAGGCTTACCTGACCGTTTTGTTGAACAAGGCACCCGCGATGAATTGCTGGCCTTATGCGGTTTGGATAGTGCGGGTATTTTGGCGAGTATTGAGGCGTTTGCGGCTTAATAACCCTGTAAATTTTAGTAGAGGTAAGCATGTACCGACTTAAAAACAAAATCCGCGACATCCCTGACTTCCCTAAACCGGGGATTATCTTTAAAGATATCACGCCGTTGGTCAAAGACCCGGCTGCGCTAAGATTGTCTGTGCACCAATTGCTACACCCTTTTTTGGGTCGCGATATCACGGCAGTCGCCGGTATGGAAGCACGTGGTTTTATCTTTGGTTCTTTAGTGGCCTGGGAACTTGGTTTACCGTTTATCCCATTACGTAAACCCGGCAAGCTGCCTTATGATGTGCAAAGCGTCTCTTATGATCTTGAATATGGCTCTGCCTTGCTTGAAATCCATATTGATTCGGTCGATAGCAATGACCGCGTGCTGTTGATTGATGATTTATTGGCAACAGGTGGTACAGCTAAAGCCAGTTGTGAACTGATTGAACGATTAGGCGCAACCGTAGAAGCGTGTGCGTTTGTGGTTGAATTAGATGAGTTAGGTGGGCGTGAAAAATTACAATCTTATGAAGTCCACTCACTATTACATTATTAGCAGCTTACCAAAAACAATCCCTGCATTATTCTTTAAGCCACTTATCGATATGCTAGATAAAAAAGAGAATTTACCGAACCATTTAGGCACATCTCCATTGCAACAACAATGGATTGCCGAATATGCGTATTACAAAGCCCTAGCGAGAGGTTTTTCACCCAACCTAGATCAGGAAGACTGGTTTGAAGGGCTCAGTGAATTTGAGCGCTTAATCATTAAACAACCTAAAAATGGTTTAATTAGTCTTCGGTAACTATTCAACAAGGGCGGGAATAAAGCCAATGGCTTGTCAATGCTTCGTTAGACTATCATCATAAACACATTATGAATATCTGTAGGAGCGGCTAAAGCCGCTCCCACTTTTATTAAAAAACTATTGCACGACCACTTATCTGTCAAAATGGCGATTATTTGAAATTACGCAACGCTGCACAATTTATCGCCATAGATTGGTGAATAGGTTTAAACTCCGCACACTTTGGCACGAATTACACAGCGAGTTTCTAAAAAATACTTGATTTCAATCTTGCGCCAGAACCTTACACAACCCTTCATACGCAACAACCAGGAGTAAACTACTCATGACTACATTATCCTTACAACAAGCCAATCTTATAATCAATACCGCTATCCATGTGGCGAGAGAACTCAATTTAGCCCCTTTAACGGTGGTGGTGATAGATGCCGCCGGTCACATTAAAGCCATGCAACGTGAAGATGGTGCGGGCATGATTAGACAGCAAATCGCCACAGCAAAAGCGTGGGGCGCAGTTAATATGGGCGTTTCATCACGCAGCTTAGCGGCTGTTGCCGAGCAACGACCGGACTTTATGAATGCCTTGATTAATATTACCGATGGTAAAATTATGCCAGTACCTGGCGGCGTTTTAATTCGTGATGCCGATAATCACTTACTAGGCGCCGTAGGCATTAGTGGGGATGTGCCCGATCAAGATGAGCGCTGTGCGATAGCAGGCATTGAAGCTGTCGGTTTTTTTGCCAGCATTTAAGGCTACCTACTTAGCGTGAATAGGCATGACACGTGGAGCACAAGCTCTACTTGCGCGTATTGACTTGCAGGCAAAGCCTGCACTTCCTATTTACCTTGAATGTCATAATCACTTCGGACAGTTTTAAACAGCTATAGCCCCGAAGTTACAAAGCCCTTCGTAAAACGGAGATGATTTAATCAAACTCAAGGCGTTGAAATGGCTAGGCAACGCCGATTCTGAGTGGGCTTTATATATAGGTCATAACCGTTTTGTACTGCAAATAAACAATGTGGATGTACGCTTGAGCGTTACGCAATTCACTATCACCGTAGACCTTGCCCGCTTCTTTTCCCCAACAAAATCGATCTGACTGACATCGCTAATGACTATTTTCCCTGTGTAGCGCCTTTTCAACAAACTATTCGAAGTATTGTAAATATAGAAAATATATCTTTAAAAGATTAATTATTATTAGTGCGACTAAAATCTCTGGATAAGCTTTTTTTTCGTAAGCAATCTAATCGGTTAGGCTGGGCATAAGCCTGCGCGATAAGCTGTTAGTAACTTGTGGATATTTTGCCGTTAAAATTTTCTCCGATTTAATTAACAGGTTATACACTCGATCATCAACAGGCTTTTGCACAGGCAAAAAAAACCGGCATGGGTGAGCCGGTCTTTGGTGATTCTAATCGTGGATTCAACTTTGAAATTAAATCCACGTTACATTTTTTCAGGCTCTATCTGCTTATCGTAGAACTGCGGGATTCCTTTGATGTCTTTTTTTTGAATGGTTAGGTATTGCAAGCCTAACAGCGTTCCCGTCTCACCTAACACATCAACCCAGATAATTTTAACCGCGCCGTTTAAATTTAAAGCGGCAATTTCCAGCTGAGTGACCGTGCCTTCCAATACGGGAACCGATTCAGCAAGCTGAATCATTAATCCATCGACTGAGGCATTGACGGAGCTAAACAGATAACTATGGTTATTGAGCAAAATTTTTCCGCAATAGCCCATCGTTTTTCGATAGGCTTTTCTTTTTACTTGCCAATGATCGACAAAATACGCCATGTTTTGAAATTCAAGCGCGATTTCAATCTCCTCGGTAGGCATCTGTTCAATACGAACCATTTGCGCTTCACCGGCGAGTTTAATTTGAGGAAGATACACATCAACTAGGTTCGGGGGCAATTGATCAAGCAGATGGTGTTTGAATTCGCTGAGTAGTTCATCGTCATTTATCCGAACTAAGATACCGCTGATGGAAATATCCAAAACGGTAATTTTCCATTCCCTCTCGTCGATAAAAATTAAACCTTCTGTTACCAGTTTCTTACGATAAGAACGTTGTTGCTGCGTATTCATGTTTATTTCCTCATGAGTCACTTTATAATACTAACTTGCGGTTATTGTTCTAGCTTAGCAGACCTATATCTTGTCTGACTAAACCTCTCTCTTAATTTTTGGCTATCCATGAAAAAATTTTTGGTATTTTTTCTATTTCTCGGCTTAAGTGCCTGTGTCACGCTACCGCCTCGGCATAGTGAGGATTTGTGTGCTACGTTTGTTGAAAAAGATGAGTGGCTTGACGACGCCCAAAAATCGTATCAAAAATGGGGCATTCCGATACCGGTCATTATGGCGATTATGTATCAAGAATCGCATTATGTCTCAGATGCCAAGCCACCACGTCCCTGGTTATTAGGTTTTATCCCTTGGTTTCGGGAGAGCAGTGCGTATGGTTATGCACAAGCTAAAGATGAAACCTGGGATGATTATCAGCGCAGTACCAAACGCTTTAGTGCGGATCGTGATGATTTCTCTGATGCCGCTGATTTCATTGGATGGTACTGTTACATTAGCCACATTAAACTACAAATTTCCAAATCAGATATAAAAAATTTATACCTAGCGTATCATGAAGGACATAAAGGTTATCGCTATAAAACGTATTTAAAAAAGGCGTGGTTGAGTCGTGTTGCCGATAAAGTGTCACTTAAAGCCAAACAATTTCAGCAGCAATTGGCGTTGTGTAAAATTTAAAACGGATAGTTGGAAGATTTGCAAGATGTACGACTAACTGAATATTACGTATTTTTGATAAACTATACGCGCTTTTTACTTCATCAAGGAATCTCCGTGAAAAAAATCCAAAGCAAAATCCTTTTAACTTTTGCCATCATCATTACAGGAATTACGATGTATTCAATCGCTAACGCAGTCACCCCCGAAGGGAATAAAGCAGCTGGAATGGCTTTTTTAGAAGCCAATGCCAAAAAAAGCAACATCGTTACAACCCCTAGCGGTTTGCAATATGAGATTGTCACACCCGGAACGGGAACGCGCTCACCGACGGCAACAGATAGCGTAACGGTACATTACCGTGGTACAACCATCGCCGGAGAAGAATTTGATAGCTCATACAGTCGTGGACAACCGGCTACTTTCCCATTAAACCGCGTCATTGCCGGTTGGACAGAAGGGGTGCAGTTGATGACTGAAGGTGCAACCTATCGTTTTTATATTCCTTCAGAATTGGCTTACGGTGAAAACGGTGCGGGACGCTTAATTGGCCCTAACGCCGCGCTGATTTTTGATGTTGAATTAATTAAAATTCAGTAAAACGACCAACGCCTTTAACTTTGGCGTTCCCCTCTTCGTTATTTACAGTCAAGCCTCGCGTGTTATGCAAGGCTTGATTGTTACCCTTTTTTATTTGTAATGCACACTTACCCCTT
The DNA here is from genome assembly GCA_903945375.1 of uncultured Methylococcaceae bacterium. Taxonomy (GTDB): domain Bacteria; phylum Pseudomonadota; class Gammaproteobacteria; order Methylococcales; family Methylomonadaceae; genus Methylovulum. The sequence goes on from CAJAVP010000011.1 coordinate 4,416, forward strand.
ATTTGCCAGCACCCCTAAAGCGATGGAAAACCTTCTTGTGGAAGAGCTTCAATCACTAGGGATTAATACCCTTAAAACTACCGTCGCCGGTGTCGCTTTCCAAGGCGATTTAGAGACCGCTTATCGCGTGTGCTTGTGGTCAAGAATTGCCAATCGCGTGTTATTAGTGTTAAGCCGATTTTCCGTACAGTCGCAACAAGACCTCTACGACGGTGTGCAAAAAATCGACTGGTTTGAGCATATCCATCCCGAAGACAGTTTTGCCGTTACCTTTAGTGCCAAAAATTCAACGGCGATTAACAACAGTCATTTTGGTGCATTAAAAGTCAAAGATGCGATTGTCGATCAAATGCGTGAGCGTTTTGGTGTCCGTCCTCGCATTGATACGGATCAGCCCAATATCCGCGTCAATGTGTATCTTGACGGAGACACCGCGCAATTAAATCTGGATTTGTCCGGTACTAGCTTGCACCGACGCGGTTATCGCGAAGTGAGTATTAAAGCGCCTATCAAAGAAAACCTCGCTGCCGCGCTCTTATTGCGTAGCGGTTGGGTGACACTTGCCAAACAAGGAGCGAGTTTAATTGATCCTATGTGTGGTTCTGGAACCTTATTATTGGAAGCGGCAATGATTGCCGCAGACTATGCGCCGGGATTATTGCGAGATTATTTTGGTTTTACGGGCTGGAAACAGCACGATGCCAGTGTTTGGCAACGTTTACTCAGTGAAGCGGAACGACGTCGATACATTGGTTTAACTCAATTGCCGGTTATTGTGGGCTTTGATCAAGATCGTCAAACCGTTAAAACGGCTTTGGATCATATTGCCAACGCGGGGCTACAAAATAAAATTCATGTCGAACGACGGGATATTAAAGATGCGGCACCAGCTGAGAGCTGGAAACCTGGGTTATTAATCTGTAATCCGCCTTATGGTGAACGCTTAGGGGATAGTGAAGACACGGCTGAATTGTATAAACAATTGGGCTTATCGCTCAAAGCGCATTTTATCGGTTGGAAAGCAGGATTGATTATCAGCGATCCAGAATTAGGCTTTCGTTTAGGCATTCGCTCACAAAAGCCAGTCACTTTCTATAATGGCGCATTAGAATGTAAGTTACTACGCTTAAGCATTGAAGAAACTGCTTTTTTTATTCCTAAAGCCAAATCCAACGAAGAGCGCGTCCAGCAAGCTTTAGCAAGCAGCCGTCAAATTATTGAGCCACCGCCGATTGAAACACTGCCCGTTGTTCCCTTAGAGCCGCACGATCAGCCCCATGACACAATACTGGAAGCCGCAGATTTTGCTAACCGGCTGCGTAAAAATCTGAAGAAACTGTCTAAATGGGCAAAACAACGGCAAATCAATGGCTACCGTGTTTATGATGCTGATTTACCAGAGTATGCGGTTGCTATCGATATTTATCACGGTGAACAAACCTGGGTTAATGTTCAGGAATATGAGCCGCCAAAAACCATCGACCAACACAAGGCCGATCAACGTTTAGCCGGTCTTTTAGCTGAAATACCCAAGGTGCTGGCCATCTCGCCGGAGCAACTATTTTTAAAAATACGGCGTAAACAACGCAGTACCGATCAGTATGAAAAGCAAGGCGATAGTGGTAATTTTTATACGATTGAAGAGCATGGCTGCCGGTTATTGGTTAATTTTGAAGATTATTTGGATACCGGCTTATTTTTAGACCACCGCCCGATTCGCCAATTAATTCAGCAACACGCGCACAATAAGCGTTTTTTAAATTTGTTTGCTTATACGGGTAGTGCGACCGTTCATGCTGCAGTCGGTGGCGCAAAATCAACAACGACGGTTGATCTTTCTAACACCTATTTGAATTGGGCAAAAAATAATCTGGCATTAAATAAAACGTTTGGACAACACGAGTTTATCCAAGCCGATTGTTTGGAATGGCTGGCGCAGGAAGCCAATCATCCGCATAGTAAACACTATGAGCTGATTTTTCTCGATCCGCCTACGTTTTCTAATTCCAAACGCATGGATGATGTCTTCGATATTCAAGCCGATCACGTCGCGCTCATTCATAATGCGGCAAAATTATTGGCGCCGGGTGGTGTGTTGTATTTTTCGACAAATTTCAGGCGTTTCAAAATCGACTTAGCCGCTTTGTCAGATTTGAAAATTGAAGACATTAGCGCCGCTACTATCGCCGAGGATTTTGCACGAAATCCTAAAATTCATTATTGCTGGAGAATAACCTCATGCGTAGAGTAAAAATCCTAGTCTCTGGTCGTGTACAAGGCGTTTATTTTCGATTGTTTACCCAAAATAAAGCCAAACACTTTGATATTAAAGGCAGTGTTAGAAATCTGGTGGATGGCCGTGTAGAAATCATTGCCGAAGCGGACGCGCTGATTATGGAGAAATTTATCAAATGGTGTAACAAAGGCCCCATTACTGCCCGCGTCGATCACGTTGAAGTGACCGAATTGCCTATTGATACCACTCTCACCGTTTTTGAAATCAAATAAGACATTATCTAAATAATTTATGGACTTAATCATATTACTCAAAGCCTTGATTTTAGGCTGTGTGGAAGGCTTAACTGAATTTTTACCGGTATCCAGTACCGGTCATTTAATTTTAGCGGGCGATTTATTGAATTTTAACGATGACAAAGGCAAAGTCTTTGAAATTGTGATTCAAATGGGTGCGATTTTGGCCATTTGCTGGGAATATCGCACTAAAATTATTGCCGTACTCATTGGTTTGCCTTCGCAAGCGTCAGCACAAAAATTTGTCCTGAATCTGTTGATTGCCTTTTTACCACTGGCCTGTTTAGGTTTTGTATTTGGCGATTTTATCAGTCGCGTTTTATTTAAACCCATTCCCGTCGCCTTGGCCTTTATTGGCGGTGCTTTTGTGATTATCTGGGCGGAAAAACGCGAGCATAACATCACCATTCTCGATGTCGATGACTTAAATTGGCGAGATGCGTTAAAACTGGGATTGGCGCAAGCGTTTGCCTTGATTCCTGGCACATCACGATCCGGCGCAACGATTATCGGCGGGTTACTTTTTGGTTTGTCACGCAAAGCGGCAACTGAATTTTCGTTTTTTCTCGCTATTCCAACCTTAATCATTGCCAGTTTTTATAAACTGTATAAGCACCGCGATTTATTAGACCTTGCCACTGATGCGTCCTATTTTTCGGTGGGACTGATTGCCGCATTTTTTAGTGCCTTGTTAGCAACCAAAGCTTTGTTACGCTATATCAGTCATAATGACTTTATCATTTTTGCTTGGTATCGGATTGGTTTTGGCGTGATAGTCCTCGTCACGTCTTACAGTGGCTGGGTGCAATGGACACTTGATTAAGTCGTATCGTGTTGTTATCCACCCAGCTTATCACTCACGCATTAGCCGCTCATGCGGCAGCGGGTACGATTTTCGTTGCTTATAGTGGGGGTATCGATTCGCATGTGTTATTGCATTTATGTGCCTCGATACCGACACTCAAAGCTAAAATTACCGCCGTCTATGTGCATCATGGATTACAAGCTGAAGCGGATGCGTGGGCCGTACATTGTCAACAGCAAGCCTTGCGATTGGAACTTCGGTTTAAACAATTGCGCGTCGATGCCTCGCCTAAATCGGGACAAAGCCCAGAAGAAGCGGCTCGAAATGCGCGTTACGCGGCCTTGCAATCCTTGATGCAACCCAATGACGTTGTGTTAATTGCACAGCATCAAGCCGATCAATTGGAAACAGTGTTATTGCAATTATTTCGGGGTAGTGGTTTAGCGGGTTTATCAGGCATTCCTCCGAGCAAAAAACTTGGGTACGGTTTTTTGCTCAGACCGTTGCTTGATGTACCAAAACAAGCACTAGAAGCCTATGCGAAGTCTCACGGTTTACACTGGGTCGAAGACCCTAGCAATCAATCCAGTGAGTATCGTCGTAACTTTTTGCGTAATGACATTATTCCTTTACTAAAATCCCAGTGGCCTTCTCTCGATAAAACAGTTGCCCGTTCAGCAAGCCATTGCGCCCAAGCGCAGCAGGTCATCACGGACATCGCTCAGCAACAGCTGGCGAGTGTGTTCAATCCAGATGATGAGACGCTAACGATTAGTGAGCTTATTCGCTATTCTAGCCAGCAACAAAAACTCATCATTCGTCAGTGGTTACAGCATTTGGGTTTGACCATGCCTTCCCACAGCTTACTTGAGCAAATTCAAACCACCCTGCTTAATGCTAACGCTGATCGTGACCCACTTATCAAGGGTTCAAGCTATGTGCTGCGCCGGTATCGAAACAAATTGTATTGTCTAGGCCAAGTTATAAACGAGCAAGCTGTGACCGGTATTTGGTCGCCGACGCAAACCACGTTTTGTTATAGCTGCCAGTATCACTTAATGTGTGTGCCAACTTCGGTGGGCATTGTGTCTGATGTTTGGCATCATGCTAAGGTTGAGGTGAGATTTCGCCAAGGCGGGGAGAAAATTCGCTTGCCTAAACGTAGCGGACATCATGCCTTGAAAAAACTGTATCAAGAAGCCGGCATTCCCGTTTGGGAACGTGATCTGCAACCGCTGGTGTATTTAGACGATCAATTAGCCGCTGTTGGTGAGCGCTGGATTAGCGCCGAGTTTTATCAAGAGCGGCAGAATGCGTGTGTCGCTTTACGGATACAGAGCAATAAGCCACGGATGGAAATTAATAAGGTTACAAAGCAGAAATCTTAGTGTATGGTGCACCAATCAAAGCCTAACTGTTGGTTTTAAAATAACTTTAGCCACTAATGGGATGGTTAGTCAAAGCCAAATTGTTTCGTCATTTGATAAGTAAGTCCTATATTTTAGGTCACCCACTACCAGTTAACAGAGCGGGCGGCGCTTGAGTCAATTTTTTAGCAAGGGAAATGATAATGAAAAAAATAAAATTAGTGGCACTGTTATTCGGTTTGTCGTTGTGGGCAAGTAGCGTGTATGCCGATATTACCCTGCAATCAGCCGATGAAGTGCAAGGTACATGGAGTTTGAAATACAGCAAAAATTCTTTAACTGACAAACAACCCATCAATAGAGAAGATATTTGGGTATTTAAAGATGGCAAATTAACCATCTTACATATTCCTCGCGATGGTATTTACTACGATCAGCCGCCAGTGGTTTATGGCGTAGAGGACGGAAAACTCAAAGTGGCAATTATCGGCAGCAGCCGAGTTGATCTCTATACCGTCATTGAAAAAGATGCGAAAAATATGACCTTAAAAGGCAAATACGGCAATTATTACTTTTTCAACCAAAAATAACCCATTCGCAAAACGGAATCAAAAAACCTGTTTTTTTGACTCCGTTTTAGGCCGGCAAAAACATTTCCAAAATACTGTCTAAAAAATACCAACCCTTCTCTGTACAACGATACGTCTCACTGTCACAACACAATAAATCTTGATTTAAGGCATGGGTTAATCCAGGTTCTAGGCTGTCAACGCTCAAGCCAGTAGTACGCTGATAATGCTGGAGATTAAATCCGGATTTTAAACGTAAATGATTCATTAAAAACTCCAAAGGCAAATCCTTTAGCGCAATGGTGTGCGTATTGCCATGACGGTGTGTGTCTTGCATATACTGCTCAGGATGCCGTGGTTTAAAGGTTCGGATAATTTGTTCAGGCAAATCCCGCGTTATTTTGCCATGAGCGCCTGCCCCAATACCTAAATAATCACCAAACTGCCAATAATTGACATTATGACGACAAGGTTTGCCCGCTAGGCTGTACGCTGAAATCTCATATTGCTGATATGCGTGTTCGGCGAGCAGTTTTTGTGCGGCTTTTTGCACCGCAAAGATGTCGTCTTCTTTGGGTAAAACCGGCGGGAATTGATAGAACAAAGTATTGGGCTCTAATGTCAATTGGTAGAAGGAAATATGGTTGGGTTGGTAGCGCATGGCAATACCCACATCATCAAGACTGCTATCGGGCAATGCGCCGGGCAAGCCAAACATTAAATCCAGATTAATATTGGTAAAACCGATGCACTGAGCCATTTCTACAGCAGCATGCGCTTCGCCTCCAGAATGAACGCGGCCTAAATTTGCTAATAATTGATCATTAAAACTTTGAATGCCGATAGACAACCGATTAATTCCTAGTGCATAAAATTCAGCAAACTTGCCACTGTCAAACGTTCCAGGATTGGCTTCTAGGGTAATTTCTAAGTCTTTTGCTAGGGGGATTTGTGCTGCAATACCGTTTAACAAACGCTCAATCGCGCTCGGTGTAAATAAACTCGGAGTTCCACCGCCCATAAAAATCGATTGGAGGGGGCGCTCAATCGAATAAAGCGCCAGGTCATTGGCTAAATCAGTCAGCAAGGCATCAACATAACGAAGATAATTCGGTTCAAGCGAGGGATTGACTGCATGTGAATTAAAATCACAATACGGACATTTTTTTATACACCAAGGCATGTGGATATATAAGCTTAAGGGGGGTAAATTCATACGTTGCTTACCTTAAAAAAATGCCAGTCTAGCAATTTATGTCGTTGCCTGCTGAGTTTTAGTCGTCATTGCTTCAGTGAAATTGCCTAAATCATTACGAATACGCCGTTGGATGTTAGAATAACGCATTGTTGATTGCGGAACTATCTCGCCATAAGGCTTGAGCGCAACACTCACTTGATTAACCACCACATTTAAAGAGGACCGTATGCGGAATCTGAAGTTTTTACCCGCGTTGATTGGAGCGATACTTGTTATTGCCGTGATGTTGTACGTCGCTTTCTATTTTATATTCGTTGATCTGTTTATTGATTTATGGTGGTTTCAGTCGTTGAAGCTGGAAGCCTATTTCTGGCTTAAGCTGCTCTATAAATTTTTCCTATCTGGCGGTGTCACGCTGCTATTTTTTACTATTTTCTTTTTCCATTTCTGGATTGCATCGCGCTACTTGGGCTTAAATCCACCGGAAGAAGTCTTAGCCAATAAAGCCAAGCAACGCTTGTTTGAGCGATTTGCCGATACCTTCATGAATGGCTCGGTCAAAATTTACACACCCATTTCTTTGCTTTTGGCCATTTTTATTGCCATGCCTTTTTACGATCAATGGGAAACCTCGCTGCTGTATTTTTTTGGTGAAAACTCCGGCGTACACGAGCCTATTTATGGTAATGATGTCAGCTTCTATATGCTGTTTTATCCCATTTACCAACTTATTCAGCAAGAATTATTGACCTCGGCCATTTTGATCTTTGTCATGATTGGTGTTTTGTATTGGATTGAACATATTTTTGTTCCTTACCAACGCAAAGAATTTCCTCTAGGTGCCAAAATTCATCTGGGTGTTTTAATCGCCTTTGTCCTGGCATTTGTGGTTTGGGGCTTCATGTTAGAGCGATTCTCGCTGCTGTACACGGATGCCCACGAACCTGTTTTTTATGGCCCGGGTTTTGTGGAATTGCGTTACCAATTACCCTTAATTTGGTTAAGCATCGGTGCATTTTTGAGTACGGCACTCAGTGCCGCGCTGTTTATTTTTTCAGAAAAACACCGTATCAAAACCCCATTTCTATTGTCCTTAGCGGTTTTTATCGGTGTGACGGCATTGTCTCATGTGGAATTTATTCCGAACGTTTTGCAAAAATACATCGTCAATCCTAATCCTGTCAGAACAGAAAAACCGTTTATTCAACACAATATTGACGCAACCCAAGAGGCTTATGATTTAAAGGCTATCAACACGGTTGATATGACGATTAATCTGAATGCGGCTAAAGACATTGAAACGTGGGGAACACAAAAACGCTTCGAGAATATTCCGGTTTGGGATAGAGAATATATCATCGACAGTTACAAGCAATTGCAAGAAATTAGGCCTTATTACAAATTCCGTTCTGTTGATGAGGATCGCTATTTTGTTCGCGATCATACCCGCCAAGTCAATATTGCTGCCCGAGAAATCAATGTCTCAAAATTGCCTCGTGAAGCTCAAAACTGGGAAAACATTCACTTGCGTTATACACACGGCTATGGCGCGGTCATCACGCCTGCTGCACAAGATGCCGATAGACCACAAGAATGGTATTTGCGCGATTTAAACATGCAGTCAGAAGTAGGTTTTAGCGTTAAACATCCTGATATTTATTATGGGCAAGAACACTATGACTATGCGGTCGTCCCCAATAAGTTGGATGTCGTTGGCATTGCACGCTCTGATCCGAGCTTGGCAGAGAGTTACCATGGCTCTGGTGGGGTTGCTATTTCTTCGTATTTCAGAAAAGCCTTGTTTGCGTTTCATCTCAAAGATGAAAAGTTATTCTTTTCGACAAACATCTCGACTGAGAGTCGTATCAAAATCACGCGCAATATTAGCGATCGAATTAAAAAATTGACACCGTTCCTGCATTTGGATAAAGACCCTTATCTGGTAATGACTAAAGATCGTTTTTACTGGGTGCAGGATGCTTATACGCTGTCTGATAAGTATCCGGTCTCTAAGCCTTCTGATGACGACTTCCAGGGAGAGACTGTTCATTTTAATTACATCCGTAATTCGGTCAAAGTAACCGTGGATGCATTTGATGGGGATGTTGATTACTATATCGTCGATTCTGCTGATCCCATTGTGAATGCGTATAACAATGCCTATCCGGGTTTATTTAAAAATCTGGATGATTTGCCATTTGAATTGCGCCAGCATTTACGTTACCCGCGTGATCTCTTTTATAAGCAATTAAAAATTTATGCCAAATACCATCAGCAACGCCCAGAATTGTTCTATGAGCAAGCAGAAACTTGGGAATTTGCCAATGTCCGTGAAGAGACGGTCTTACCTTATTATCAAACGATGGACTTTGGAAACTGTAATGACAGCGAAGAATTTGTCCTCATTGAGCCGATGACTCCCATCAATCGTAACAACTTAAGCATGATTGGTGTGGCTGGAACGCTGGATAAAAAGAACTGTGGCGTAGCATATAAACCTAGCATTACGATTTTTAAATTTGGCAAAGAAGTACAGGTTAATGGGCCGGCTCAAATTGAAGCCTTAACGCAGCAAGTCCCTGAGATTGCGGAACAATTTACCTTATGGGGGCAATACGGCTCGCTTGTTGAAATGGGGCGGATGATTATTTTGCCTATGGGTAATACGGTACTTTATGTTCAGCCGATTTATATTGCAGCGGATAAAAATAAAATGCCCGAGTTAACCCGAGTCATCGTCTCCATCGGCAATGAAACCATTATGGATAAAACAATTCCGGCTGCATTTGAGCGTTTAAAGCAGATATTTATAGAAAAACGTCGATAAGCGGATGAGTTTTCCTAGGGTATCGAAGAGGAGAGGACACCGCAGCAAAGACGATGTGCTGCGGTACGAAGCACATCGTGGATTTGTTATCGTAGATTCATCCTATGGCACTGAATCACAAGGTCAATTTTTAGCAGGTATACCGCTCAACCCGCTCTTTGATCGTCTGCATTATTGCCCTCACATCCAGCAATTCTCATTATGACATTTAACGTAAATGAGGAGAGCAGGCTCTGCCTCACTGCCTTAAGTTAAGGACAATCGTCTATAAAGCAGATAGTTATGTTTTGAATCCACGCCATCAATTATGCGTCGTTTACCAAATTCAAAAAATATGACTAAAGACATATATCGGGCCGTATTCCGCACATTATTCCTAAAATAATGACTTAAAATCATAACTTTTATTATTAAGTTATAGTTTTTTGACGCGGAATGGCGTTAATTGAAAGCGCTTATAACGCTCGCTCTATGGCATTTAGCACCTCAGCGGTGCTGGGCAAGCCGGAGTCACGTAATTTTTTCAGGCGAATGGCAACGACATTATCCATACGATACGCATGTCCGGCGTGGTCGATGCCAGGTGTACCAACAGGAATAAATACATCGGGTTCATGCGTAAAACACATGCCGGAACGTCCTACAACGATAGTAGGGACATCGGTTTTGGGCGGTGTTGCCTCGGCGTTAAACGCATGAACCCAAACCAAAGCGTCTGCTTCTCCGTTGGCTAACAATTCTTTTGCGTCATTGAGAAAAGGGTCATATTCAGGATAGCCACGGCTAAAACCTGTCCGAGTGGGATAGCCTGTTGTCCAGCCGCACACTTGGTTGGCGGTTTGATCGCCTTCTTTGCCCGCTAAAGGTAAACCTGAGCAACGGGTATTTTGATTTAAATCTTTAATCATTTCCGACAGCATTTGTACGCTCAATTCGGCTTGACGATACGCCAATGCGCCGGCCGCCCAGGTGACAACGCTATAACGTGCGGCTTTGAGTTGCTCGGCAATCGCTTGTAAATCGGTGATAGCCAGCCCTGCGACGCTTTCAGCGCGAACGGGCTGTTTTTTAATCAAGGCTCTTAATACCGCCAGAACGTCGGGTAAGTCATTGATGGCGCATTCAAAAACCTGGGCGGTTTTGCCATTGGGTGATGTCGAGGCATTGCCAGACGGGGCTTTTCCTAAATAAATCACTTGGCGTTGCTGGCTATCATCCAAAAACATCGCGTCTGTCCAAAGATAACGCTCGAAGAATCGCGGTGCAAAGGCTTCTAAATCGGTTCCTACGACTAATAAAACATCACAACGATTTTTCACTTCTGCCAAGGTGGTGTTCATCCAGCCGGAATCTTGCAAGGCCAGGAAGTTATTACGCGCACCGACAAAATTCATGTTATCCACGACAGCACCGCAACGATCGGCTAACGCTAATAAACCACGCATTCCGTTGACATCTGTGGCACATCCGCCGATAACCGGAAGTTTGGTGTCGTGTAATAACGCGGCGGCTTTGGCAACCGCTGTTTCTAAATCAACGGGCTTGCCATCTACGCGCGGGCTGATGTCGGTTATCGGCTGTTCAAACAGTGGGGTATTGACGGCACAGCCGTTGTGGGTGACTTTTACTAATAAATCGTCAACGTGAATGGTTAAATCATCGGTGCCGATACCGCAAAAGGGACTGGGTACTTCAAAATATTCAGTCATAAAACTGTCCTTATGTGTTTGGGGTTCAGGTAGTCAGGGTAGGTGGGCAACGCTTTTTTTGCCCACCTTACTTCATCAGTGGGTTATTACACGGTATAGGTTGTTGATGCGGTTTTACCGCCATGCCCCGTCCAATCGGTATGGAAAAACTCACCACGGGCTTGGTCAATGCGCTCATAGGTATGGGCACCAAAATAATCGCGTTGTGCTTGCAGTAAATTGGCCGGTAAACGCTCGCTGCGATACGCATCGTAATAAGCTAATGCCGAAGAGAAAGCGGGTGTTGGCAAGCCTAATTCCACACCCAACATAACCGCTTTACGCCAACCGGCATCGGCTTGGCTAATGGCATCAACGAAGAAATCCGCTAAGAGCAAGTTTTCTAAATCGGGATTGCTATCAAAGGCTTGTTTGATGTCGTTTAAAAATTGGCTACGGATAATACAGCCACCGCGCCACATTAACGCGATTTCACCATAATTTAAGGCTAAGTTATATTCTTTTGAGGCTTCGCGCATTAGCCTAAAACCTTGGGCATAGGAAATAATTTTAGCGGCATATAAGGCATCACGAATAGCGCTAATCATGACTTGTTTATCGCCACTGAACGGCATATTGGGACGTGCAGGCAGAATGTTTGCGGCTTTGACACGCTCGTCTTTTTGCGCGGATAAGCAGCGAGCAAAGACCGATTCGCCAATCAGGGTTAAAGGAATACCTAAATCCAGTGCGTTAATACCCGTCCATTTACCCGTGCCTTTTTGTCCTGCGGTATCGAGAATTTTATCGACTAAGGGCTCACCATCCGTGTCTTTATAAGCCAAAATGGCGGCGGTGATTTCGATTAAATATGAGCTTAATACGCCTTGATTCCATTCGGCAAATATCTCGTGCATGGCGTTGGCATCTAAGCCTAATCCCTCAGAGAGCAGCTGGTAGGCTTCGCAGATTAATTGCATATCGCCGTATTCAATACCGTTGTGTACCATTTTGACATAATGTCCTGCGCCATTATCACCGACCCATTCGCAGCAGGGCTGGCCATCGACTTGTGCGCTAATCGCTTGAAAAATCGCCTTAACCGTTGACCAAGCGGCATGATTACCGCCTGGCATAATAGAAGGGCCGTGGCGAGCGCCTTCTTCCCCGCCGGATACGCCAGTACCAATGTAATAGATATTGTGTTCCTGCAAATCTTTAGTGCGGCGATTAGTGTCAGTAAATAGCGAATTTCCACCATCCACAATAATATCGCCCGCTGATAATAAGGGTACTAATTTGTCGATATACTGATCGACGACTTCACCGGCCTTGACCATTAGCATAACGACGCGCGGCGATACCAGACTATCTACCAATTCTTCGAGAGAATGCGTACCGATGACTTGCGTATTTTGTGCAGGGCCTGCCAAAAACTCATCGACCGTACTGGTCGTGCGATTGAAAACCGCGACGCGAAAACCGTGATCGTCCATGTTTAGAACCAGATTTTGTCCCATAACGGCGAGACCAATTAAACCAATATTTGCTTTCATGTTTGCCTTCTTTATTTTTGTCGTTGGTATGAATTTCAAACCCGATTTTAACAGCAATTACCAATTTAATACGATAAAGCCAATGCGGAGTGTTGAATATTTTTCTGTCACGTGAGTATGCATTCCCGTTTTTAACTTGCTGTCACAATCGCTCGATCCTATTTAGTTCAGTGGGCGCGAATAGCAGGGCAAAAAGTACCGCGTGTGAGCAATGACCTACTACATCTGGTGATGGCAATTCAGAAACCGCCTCATCGGTGACCTAAGGCCATTAATGCTAGATTACTGAAGTGACTATGCACTATAATTCTCAACAACTCGATTGATAAATCAATTTCTTTAAGAAAATCGGGTAGTTATTTGCCATATATTTAAGAGGGGTAAAGCCATTATTTACCCTGTAAACGTGTTACTGGACAATGCTGTCACGGTGTTAAGTTAAGAAAAAACGCCACTGAAGCAATATAGTTATGTTGATAAAATCCCCCCTAGCTCCCTTTTTCAAAGGGAGGGAAATTAACAGCATCGAAGCTATCCTTGTAAGGCGACGAACCTTCTTCTTTGAAAAATACGCAAAGGGGAGAAAAGGATTGAGGGGATTTTAAAAATTCACAATATTTTGTGGTAATCGTTTAGGGTTCGACAAGCTCTCCGCGAATGGTCTTAAACTGTCCGGCTGTAGCTGGGCTTGTTGAGTGTATTTTGTTTTATCAACGCCTGATTCTAGCGTTGAACAATGTGACTTAATGTGCCGTACTCAGAAGTTCGTAGAGAAACGGTATAAATAGACTAATTATTACAATCTAAAAAATATGACTGATAAAATCAAAGCGGGAGTTCGCTTCCATACCAATAAAATAATATCTCTTTACCGTTTGTTTGATACGTTCATCATCGCCCTAACATTAGGGATGATTTTACATATCAATCTACAGGAATGGAATTCTAATCAAACCTCATGGCTATTACTGATTATTATTTGTTATCATTTCTTTGCCGAATTAACGGATATTCATCGATTTAAAAGAGGAACTTCACTCTTTCAAGAAATAGGGGGAATAACGTCTGCTTGGATTTCAGGCATTATTGTTTTGCTCGTCGTAGATTACTTTTATCCATTGATTATTATCGACTATAAAAAAACATTTTGGTATTGGGTGAGTATTGTCCCTATTGAGCTGTTATCTTGGCATACGATTGTCAGAGTGATGGTTAATCATGCGCGTGCGACTGGACACAATAATCGAAACGTGGCATTAGTGGGTGCAACGCAATTAGCTAGGGAAATTGAAAGTATTATATTGAAAGAACCTTCATTAGGCATGAAAGTATATGGATATTACGATAGTCGACAACCCAAACAACACGATTCGCGGATCAATATACAAGATGTAAATTTTTGTGGTGATTACGAACAACTCCTTAAAGATGCTAATGATGACAAAATAGACACCGTCTACATTACATTACCTATGCAAGCTGAGAAACGGATTACACATATTGTCGATATGCTGGCTGACACAACATTAACCGTCTATTTTGTTCCAGATCTTTTTTTATTCAATTTATTGAGGGCACAATGGAGCAACTTACACGGCATTCCAATTATTAGTATTTACGATACGCCTTTTTATGGTATCGATGGTGTTTTTAAAAGGCTATTTGATCTTATTGTCGGAAGTTTAATTTTGTTACTCATTGCTTTACCCATGATTTTAATTGCTATTTTAGTCAAGCTGGATTCTCGAGGCCCCGCTTTATTTATGCAAAAGCGTTATGGTTGTAATGGTGAAAATATAGTAGTTTGGAAATTTCGTTCTATGACCGTCTGTCAAGACGGCGCCGATGTACCACAAGCACAAAAAAACGATCCGCGTGTCACTCGGCTTGGGCAAGTATTGCGTCGCACCTCTTTGGATGAGTTGCCGCAGTTTATTAATGTCATTCAAGGGCGAATGTCCATCGTAGGGCCGCGTCCACATGCCGTCTCACATAATGAGTTTTATCGCAGACAAATCAAAGGGTATATGCTGAGGCATAAAGTCAAGCCTGGAATTACCGGATGGGCTCAAATCAATGGTTACCGAGGTGAAACAGAAACACTGGATAAAATGGAAGGCAGAATTGAATATGATCTGGAATATATCCGCAACTGGTCAGTATTATTAGATATTAAAATTATATTTCTAACTATATTTAAGGGCTTTCGCAGCGCAAAAGCCTATTAATTGTAAAAAAATAATAACATGCCATGATATTTTATTCTGAGCTAAGTACTCGATTTGTCTCGTTAATGCCAAAATCTTGTACTGTTGTTAATAACTTTCGACGTGGGCTATGTCTGACGCAATTGGCGCACAATGACTACAAATGCCCTATTAGCGATTTATATGTGATGTGTCGGTTTTTAGTTCAAATACTGCCTAGTTAATGATAAAAAGACCTACGTATAAAATAATGCTACTATTAATAATAATTAATCGAGCAGAAAAAATATCATTTAGCCTAATACGATAGGGGATAAAGGTATTTATTGCATAAATGCAGTTTTGTTCTTTATAAAAAAACGGAGAAGTTGAAGATGAAGCCCGAAGAAGATGAGAGCATACGAATTTTAATTGCTGATGAACATGATTTAGTCAGATTAGGCTTTCGTACACTTGTTAAAGAAAATAAATCTATGGAGTTGGTGGGGGAGTCGGGTAGTTTTGATGAAACACTTCAAATTGCAAAAAAGATTTCTCCGCATGTGATTCTATTAGATACCATGCTAGCGGATGGCGACATTATAGAACGCATTCCAGAGCTTCTCGCGGTTTGTCCGTTATGTAAAATTCTACTCTTTACTTCTGTTGAAGATCATGATGTACATTTATTGGCTTTGCGCTTAGGTGTTTTGGGTATTTTTCCTAAAAAACAGGGCGGGGAAATTTTATTAAAAGCAATTAATTGTGTTAATTCTGGAGAAGTATGGATTAATCGTTTTACCACCGGCTTATTACTGCAAAATTTCAGTGGTACCACCGCGAATGATCAGGATAATGTCCCTCCATCAAGAAAAACCAATACCGTCAAAGACTCTTTAACACCTAGAGAATTTGATGTGGCTAGCCTAGCTGCACAAGGTATGTCCGCTAAAACGATTGCCTCTAAATTGTTTATCAGTGAAAAGACCGTCCGCAACCAATTAACGACGATTTATAGTAAGTTAGGCGTTTCTAGTCAAATTGAATTGGCCTTACAAGCCGCCGAGTTGGGTATATTAATAGCAAAAAAATAAGGTCATATATCCTAGAACATTCAGGATATTTGCTTCATGTAATAGGTTGGACAATAGTTCAGAATGTACTCCAGTAATTGAAATATCCAGATGTGATATTTTAAGCTCGTTTATTTTAATTATAAAAACATAGGGATGTGTGGTTTTTCGTCTATTTTAATCGATTTTTTGGAACTTCTTAATTCAAGTGTGATTAACATAAAACGGAATTATCAGCGTTGATGCAGGTATGTCGCTGAGCAAAGCTAAAGCGAGAACCCGCAATTGGGAATTACAGCGATTTCAATCCAAATCTTAAGATGTAATTATTCACCCCACTATAAATTTCTGCGATGACAGCGTTTTCAATAAATGATTAAAAACTCACCGTTCGTCCTAAGCTTGTCGAAGGACTCATCACGATTGGGAAAAAGTAATTATTGTGCTTTGAAAAAGCTGTAAGTTGTCATTCCGGATGGCAAGCTGCATCTGGAGTTATCGATTCGCTAACGCGGCCTGACGGCTTTTTAGTCGCTGTAATTTAGGAATGTGCTGAATTTATGACCCCCCGTGTTTCTTAGTTTAGGCTTTTGAATTGCAGTAAATGATCTGATTGTGTATTAAAAACTTGGTTATTTTAAGGAGTATTAAAGCGTGATAAGCATAAACCAGTGCAAAAATATTGAACAACGCGAGGCATTTCGTTTACACGGGCCTTTTCCCGTGTTTGTTCATGGTAAAACGGTCGATGGTAATGTTTTTAAGATGTTTACGCTGCTCGATAATGTGAGTCATGGCGGATTGTATTTACAATTGCCCTATGTCTTGGCGATTGGTACAGGGTTATTTGCTTATACCAGATTGCCAAGTGGCGCAAAATTGGCCGCGAAAGGTCGGGTGTTACGCACAGAAACTAAAGATGATGGCTTGGTCGGTGTTGCTTTAGGCTTTAAGCATACTCGGGTCTTTGCGGCCGCGTAATGTGGTCATGAGTAAAGTCTGAACGGTTATAAAAGATGATAGATGTCCTGATATTGAACAGGGACAAATGCACTACAAAATAAGGATGTCTGTCAGATGTTTAAAATGATTTTTATGATTAAACTATTTCCCAAGTTAAATAATTAATTTCAGTGGTTATTTAGCGAAGTGTATTTTGGCCTTTAATAAGGAGTGGGATCATGAGGCGCTATAGTTTATTTGTTAGAGTTGTTTTTCTTGGATTATTGGTCACCGGTAACGTTGTTGCAGCACCTTTTAGTGGGAACATCGAGAATTTGGAAATTGCACAGTCGTCAGCTGATAGTAATGTAAGCACAACAGCTGATTTGCATAGTAATTGGTTGTTAGAACATGTTGATAAAACAGCAGATAGAATAAAAAGTGTTCCCATTCCTGCGGCAATTTTGTTATTTGGTCCAGCGACATTATGTCTGTTGGGTCTTAGCGGTAAACGTAAATGAATTTTGACAGTGTTCTATAATGTTACCTGACTTTGTAGGATACAGTTAAACAGATGGATTTGATGTATGTTCGTGACCGACCTGATGGGAAGCACGGTTTAAGGATGATAAAAGCCAAACTTGTCGCGAGGCAAAGACGGAAAGCTGCGGGTCTTTTGTTGAAGATAGCCGGGTTGCAATTAATTATATTTTTTAATTTTTGTTAATTTCGGAGTTTGTTATGAAAAAAATATTGATAGGTGCTTTTTTAGCTATGTCTTTTATCTTTGCTGGTGCATCGATGGCAGCTACATTGACATTGAATAATATAGGTGATACTGCTACCTATGGTGATGCAGGACTTACCGACACTGCATCAGATCCAACTAAGGATTTTGATATTAACCATATAATCGCACTTAATGTACCAGCGAAGCTAATGATCAACTCTTATGAGTTGTTAAATATAAAAGATTTTCTTGTTTACAAATTGTATGACAGTGCTTCTAATTTGATTACTGTTTTTGACTTTTACAATATCAATAACGGTGGTCTAGGTACTACATCAGCGGCAGAATTTACAACCGATATTTTAGCTAGCGGTAATTACACTCTCAATATACAAGGAAGAGTTAATAATGGTATTAGCTCTACTTCTGCTAACAAAGGGTCATTTCATACTCAAGCTACAGCTTTAGCGACCCCAATCCCAGCCGCCATCTGGTTATTCGGTTCTGCTTTAGCCGGTTTAGTCGGTGTTTCACGCCGTAAAGCTACTGGTTTAGCTGCTTAAATTCGGTTTGATACCACTTGCTGTATAAAAAGGGGCTTTTTGCCCCTTTTTTTATTTCTCGCTAGTGACCCGAATCACTTCTTCCAATGAAGTTACCCCTGCTAGCGCTTTTTGCAAACCATCTTCATAAAGCATCATCATTCCTTCGTTAATGGCCAGCTCCCGTAAGGCAATGGCATCGATGCCTTTTAAAATGGAAGCCCGCAAGGTATCGGAAAACACCAGTAGCTCAACAATCATAGAGCGCCCTTGGTAGCCAATGTTGCCGCACTCTGGGCAACCTTTGGCCTGATATAAGGTAATTTGTCCTTCTGGTTGGAACCTACGTAATCCTAATTGACTGACTAGCTCGGCATCGGCTGGGTAGGGTTGCTTGCAATGACGGCATAAGCGACGAACTAGCCGCTGCGCCAAAATAGCAATCAAGGTTGAAGTCAGTAGGTAATCCTCCAGACCCATATCTAAAAGGCGCGTTACACTGCTGATGGCATCGTTGGTATGCAGGGTGGATAACACCAAATGGCCGGTTAACGCCGATTGGATGGCAATTGCGGCGGTTTCTTTGTCGCGCATTTCGCCGATCATGATGATGTCGGGGTCTTGCCTAACAATGGAGCGTAAAGCGGTAGGAAAATCCAGACCAATTTTGCTTTGTACCTGAACTTGGTTGATGCCATCGAGTTGATATTCGACAGGGTCTTCGACGGTAATGATTTTGCTATGGCCGGTATTGAGCCGGTTTAATGCGGTGTACAGCGAGGTGGTTTTGCCGCTACCAGTAGGCCCGGTAATCAAGATAATGCCATGCGGCAAAGCAATAGCATCGAGAAAACGTGATAAAACGGCACCGGAAAAGCCCAGATTTTCAAAATCGAAAATGACATTGCCTTTATCCAACAGGCGTATCACCACGCTTTCACCATACATGGTCGGTAAAGTTGAAACACGCATATCCAATTCTTTACCTTGGATGGCCAATTTAATTCGGCCATCTTGCGGCAAGCGCCGCTCAGAAATATTAAGCTTTGACATGATTTTGATACGCGATATGACGGCAGCCGTTGACGTAACCGGCGGTGCATCTAAATCACGTAATACGCCATCAACCCGTAAGCGGACAATCAGCCGTTGCTCGAAAGGCTCGATATGAATATCTGAAGCCCGATATTCCAGCGCTTTTTGCATGATTAAATTAACGATACGCACCACTGGCGCTTCGCTGGCCATATCTTTGAGATGTTCAATGTCCTCTTCGATAAAGCTATCCCCTTGCATATCATCAATAATGCGATCCATGCTCGATTTGCCAGAACTAAATTGCCTTTCAATTTCTTCGTTTATTTCTGAAAGTACGCCAATTTTTACGATGACTTGTTTATCAAAAGTCATGCGTAATGAGTCAATAGCGAACGCTTTAGCCGGATCAACAACAACAATGGTTAATTCTTCTTCGGTATCAGCAATGGCAAGCAGCTTGTGTTCTCTAAAAAAACGCACAGAGACCGCCTCGCCAAGGGGCGGCGCAAGCGGATAATCCGATTTTTGGATTAACGCCAGACCGGTTAGCTGAGCAATGGCCAAGGCAACATCTTTTTCAGAACAAATCCCTAAGCGGATGAGTAATTCAGGCAGTCCATCACCACCCGCCTGTTCCATCATTAATAGCGCAGGAGGTAAACCGACATCAATTTGTTCCATCAAACGCTGCACACGGACTAATTCAACTTGTGTCAGTTTGTTTTGTTGAAGAAGTAACGCCGACAATTCGTTATAAAACGTCTGCTTATCGCTGATGTTATACAAAATGGTAAATTCCTATTATGTGGCGTATTAAGAATATTATTTGTCTTTAAGTTTAGGTAACACGTTATAAATACCTGTTAATTGTTTTTTGTAATCTCGGGTGACGGCTCGTGCATCAGTTTGATTTTGAACAACACGCGGGGTAATTAAGACAATTAATTCATTACGTGTTTTTTGTCGACTGGTCGAGCTAAATAAATCACCAACCCAAGGCAAATCCATTAATAAGGGAATACCGGATTTTGAATCTTCTATGTTATCCGATATGAGTCCACCCAATACGACAGTTTCTTCACTATCAACAACCACAGAACTATTAATAGATCGTTTAAGAACAGACGGCGAATCAATAGATGAGGTTTGTGTTTTAGATGGCGTGTCGACACTTTGCTCAATATCCATAATAACTACACCACCTGAATTAACACGAGGTGTGACTTTTAAGGTCACACCGGTTTCAAGCATTTCAATAGAGCTGGTTTGAATTGGATTAGCACTACCGCTGTTAGTATTAGTCGATTGACTGGTTCTAATAGGCACTTTATCACCCACTTGAATTCGCGCTTCTTGATTGTTTAATACCATCAGTGAGGGTGATGAGATAACACTGATATTTTTTCTTTCCGCTAAGGCATCTATCGAGGCTTTTACGTTACTCGATTTACTAATTAAATAGGAAAACCCTGATGTGGGTGTCGATAAAGCCAAGTCAGCAATACCTGAATATTCACCATTAGGGATATTATCAAATGTCCATTTCACCCCATATTTAATACTATCATCTAAATTGACCGATAAAATTGAGGCATCAATATGAACTTGTAAAGGCATGACATCGAGTTCAGTAATGACTTCACGAACGATTTTATAATCAGGCGTTGTCGCAACAGTAATCAAGGTATTATTGACCTCATCGGCGGTGATACGAACTTCGCCAATGCCGGTAATATTGCCGCGTTTATTTGTATTAGACAACGAACTGTTAGACGACGGAGTATTCGACGTTGTTGCCGTATCGGTTTTATTGCTGAGCGTGGTGCTTTTTGAGCCGGGTGCAAGTGATGCCGATTTACTTCGACTCATCGTGCCGGTCTGATTAAAAATATCATTGAGCGTTGTGGCTAATTCAACGGCTTTAATATGTTGAACTCGATAGACATGAACGCTACCACTTACACCGGTTTTAGAACGATCTAAACGGGTTAACCAGGTTTTTAATTGTTCAATATATTTGGGCTGTGGGGTGATGACTAAAATCGCGTTTAAACGTTCAATAGGTAAAATTTTGAACATCTCTTCCAAAGGACCGCCTTCACTCGATCCAAAAATTTCGCTTAATTCTTTATTGATGGTTTCAGGATCAACATAATTTAAATGAAATAAACCAAAGGACAATCCTTGAAGCGTATCGACATCGAAAATATTGACGGTCTCTTCAATATTTTCAAGTTGCTCCGATGTTCCAGTGACCATAATTAAATTTCGCACCACATCGGTTTTTAATAAGGCAGTTGGTGCTAAAAGAGGTTTTAAAATATCCACCATCTGTTTCGCACCGACAAAGGATAGCGGGATAATTCTAATCTGAAAGCCAGGCGATAAACTTGAGCCAGATAATTTAGGTGATGAGCTTGAGGGGATTGCGGTGGTTGCTAATTGTATTTGGTAACTGTTGCCACTTTTGACCAATACCGCATTATTCAGTTGTAAAACCATTTCTAAAGTCGACAATAAACTTTCTTCGGTGAGCGGTTTAATAGTGCGTAAACTGACTTTACCAATTACACGAGGGTCGAGCACATAATTTTTATTCAAGGTATCATTTAAAACAACACGAATAACTTCTACCAGCTCTGCATTTTCAAAATTTAAAATATATTTACCTTCCGCTTGTGCTCGATTATTTAAATGGTTGGATTTATCAACCATCAATCCAGAGCCTTGGTAAATTTCAACTTGATTGATGGGCGATGAGTTTTGTTGCTGCCCCCCTTTTGTTTCATGATCTTTTTCTTTAACACCACTTACGCCTTTACCCAGTACTTTATTCGTTATGCTATCGTTTGAATTATCTAATGGTTGTTTTTTTAAAGGCCCTGGCTCAATAGTTTCACAAGCCGTTAAAAAGAAACCTATCACTAGGCTCAGACTAGACATAATGAAAAAATTGCTAATTGAATGAATTGACACTTTATTGTGCATAGGGATTTGCGCCTGGATTATTAGGAATTTCCATAGGAAAGTCATTCGGCATGACTTCTGGATAGTTTTGCATCATGGGATTTGAAATCATTGTTGTATTTGGTTTTTTGTCAACTAGCAGCAGCTCTTTAGATTGGTCGCTTTTGGATAGGCTTATCTTGTCTTTTTGTACAAATACGACTTTCCAACCTTGGATATCATCGCCTTCTTTAACACGATGACTTAAATTTTTATCATCGATAAGTAAAGCCAGTAAATACTTAGGCGTTAAAATAACGCCTGTTAATTTAAATGACAATGCATTCCCATTATCTCCTTGAGCAGATGAGGCTATGGATGCAATAGGCTTACGTCCTTCTATGAATAAAGGCGCATTAATAATCGCTTCATAATCTTCTTTTACGGTTAATCCATTGTGTGCTTCGGGAAGATTGTCAAATAGGTTTTTTGTTGTAATGGGGTGATGTAATTGCTTTGAAAAATTGACATCATCTTGCCGAAAGGCTTGCCATTGCCAAAAGATCAAGGTCAGCAACAATAAACAGCCAATGCCCAGTAATAAAATGGATTTATATTGATTAAACAATTGGATTTTCATGGCGTGGGAATTGGAATAAAACTGGCTATATCAGCCGAAACATACACTTTATCGACGGGTTCTATTTTACCCGTGTTTACATTACGTGATCCGGACATGCCAAGAATTTTAATTTTGTCTATCAGCATAAAAGGTTTTGCTGACTCCAATTCAAATAGAATAGTTTGTAATGCTCGCATAGAGCCAGAAAATCTGACATTAATACTTATTTTTAATAATCGTCCCATTTCTTTTTGAGGATTATTTTGCGTACTGCTCAATTCACCACCCGCATTAGCAACGGCATTTTTTATGCGTTGCTGCATATCAGCGGCAGCCAGTGGAATAGAATTTTGAGTATTGAAAATAGCGGATGATTTAATGCTCTCTTTTAATGTAGAAACTTGTTGAATAATGGTATTACGACTTTCAATAATAGTGGCATAGCTCTCAAGCCGATGCTCAAGTTTTTGGATGGCTAATTTTTTTTCCTCATACTGATTAATCAAAGGAAAAAAGACACCGCTAAATAAAATAAACAAAACGAGAAAAAGCAAAGCCAGCGCTATTCCACGTTTTTGTTGCGGATTAAAGCGATCCATCTGCATGGGCATGATGTTCAATTCGAGTTTCTAAGGTAAACATATCCATGCCAGCACGACTATCCTGAACAACCGGCGAAACAAAGCTAGTCTGTTCAAAATAAGGCGATGCTTCAAGTAGACCGATTAGCGCAGAGGATGATTTAGATAAACCTTCTAATCGCAGTTTATTTTCCGAAAGGTCAAAGCTTTTTAACCAAGTATTGTCAGGTAAAATTCCTGTTAATTCTTTTAAAATAAGGGTTGTTGATGGCGTTTGTTGCTTTAAGTTATTAACAGTGCTTGCAAGTTCTAATGTTAAATTAGCATCTGATTTTAATTGTTCCACTTGTCCTGCTTTTCGTTGTGCATCGGTCGTTTGTCGTTCAAGTTCAGAGAGCCGATGACTGAGCGACCAAAAAGGAAAAATGATGGACACTGCACAAAGCAATAGAAAAATACTACCCAGAATACGTGCAAAAATTTCAGTCGTATTGCCGCGTGTAGGGTGTAAATCTTTTGACAATAAATTATAGCTTTGTGCCTGAGATTCAGATTTTATGTTTTCCAAACCGTAGTCATAGCAAATAATATCAATAGGCATTCCCCAAGCCATAAATTCATCAAAAAAATAATTCAATTTTTTCTTAGTGATACAAGTTAATTCCACATAGATTTGATTATTTTCTTTATTCTTTCCGAGTAAACGCGCTGAGTAATACGCTTGATTGGCGTTTAACGGCGTATAGCGATCCAATTCATAAGCAATAACTTGATTAAGATTTTCTTGTGCGGCAATGGGTAAACTAAGATTTCGTCTTAAGACCTGATGATGATTAAGTAGCAGAACTTTTTTAGCCGATTGCCAATTTGAATGTTCTTCAAAAAAAGCCTGGCATTGTATTTTTCCCTCATTGTGTAAATAAAAATGAGCCAGTTTTTTTTCAACACCGGCTTCCATGCCATAAAAATCAACCTGAAAATTAGTATAGCGGATAAACAGCAAGGCTTGTCTATTAGTAAAAAATAACAATCGAAACCATGATGGCATTAAAATACTTAACTCATTAATCCACCAATGCCAAAAATTAAGTATCATCATTATAAAGTCCTGACACCAGTAATTTCGGCTGAAATTTCATACAGCCCCTCATCAGTTTTCCGAGTACGAATGACTTCAAACAGCGCTTTCATAGAAGGAAAGTGTGAATTATCAGTGGCGGCAATTTCAATTTCTATCAACACGCCAGCATCGATAGACTGATGAGCAGTAAATAAAATACCGGAACTACTCAGGTTTTTACAAGTGCCTTTAAAGAAATGAAATGAATCTGAAAATCGATAATGTAGATCGCTTTCAAGCGCCATCCGAACAAATCGGCGCTGTTCACTGTATTCAGAATCGCCACCACTTGACATAATAAGTTTATAGACTTTTTAATAGATTTTCAGCCAATTCTTTTTCAATAAATTGCCCCGATTTTTTTCCTAAATCTAGGGCTTTTTTCAATTCTTCAGCCGCATTATTCTTATCATTCAGTGCCGAATAAATTACCCCTAAATGATAACGAAATACGGGAACATCCGGGGATATAACAACAATGAGTTTCATCGCTTTAAGTGCTTCGTCATGATGACCTGATTTAAATAAGGCCCAGGCATAAGAATCAGCGAAATAAGCTTGTTTAGAATCCTTAAAGCGTTCGGCTAATTTCATTGCTTTGCTAATATTTTCAGGTGTGCCAAAACGATCAAGCAATAATGAGACTAAATTATTAACGGCAATATCCATAGTAGGTTGCTTAGCTACTAAGGATTCATAGCTCGTTAGGGCACGATTATAATCATTGGTTTGCTCATAAATAGAGGCCAAATTCATTAATAGATTTGGGTTGTCCGGATTATTCTGCAAACCCTGCTGTAAACTGGCTATCGCTTTTTCTGTTTGTTTTTCCTTAAACAGCAACTGTGCCATCATCTCATAAAAAGGAACGACTTTAGGTTTTAATGCAATCGACTTTGAAAGCAAGGCTATTCCTTCATCCGTTCGTTTATCTAATACCAATAATTGAGCCTTTAAAGCAACGGCAACATCTATATCAGGATGTGCTCGGCTAAATTCATCCAAATAAGACAACATGACATTCCGCTGCTTGAGTGTTTCATAGCAGGACATCATACCCATTAAAGCATCTGATAAAGTTGGAGTGGCGGTTAAGGCTTCCCGATATTGGTTGACAGCCTGATCACATAGTCCCTGACCTTGGGAAATCTTTCCGCTTAAATATTTAGAAAAACCGAGTCCCAGTGGTTTGCCAGCAATTAAATCCGCAACTTGTTGAGTGCCTAGCCAATCTTTTTTTAGGAGGCGAACCTGCGCTAAAGCCTGCAAAGCACTAGGGTGGTCAGGATTAATTTTTAGTGCCTTAGTCAATAATTCTTCAGCGCGTGTTACATCTTTACTGGCGACCATTTTTGAGACCACCGGCATAATCGCATCAAAATTCTGTGGGTTAATGGTCAACGCTTTGCGAAAATTTTCATCCGCTAATCCGGGAGAGTTTTGTTTTATATAGGCTTTAGCCATTAAGACCAAAGCTTCATCTTTATCCGGATAGTCACGTAAAATACCCCGCAACTCGGCAATGGCTTCATCGATCTTATTAGCGATCAATTGCATTTTTGCTTTTAATAGCAGCGCATCATAATGACGACTATCTTCAGCTAATACTTCATTCAGTGTTTTTTCAGCTTCGGCAGTATTATTTTCTTGAAGTGCAATAGCGGACAGCAAGACTTTCGCGTTTAAATTTTCTTTGTTATCTTTTTTATGGTTGATCACCCAATTTAAAGGTTCTTTGGCTTCGGCAAATTTTTGGCGAGAGAGAAATAATTTAGCTAAACGAAGATGAAGTTCACTTGACTCCGCTTGTTGTGCGATAAACTCTTGGGTTTTAGCAATAACCTGATCCGGTTTTTTTTGATTTAAGTAATCAATAAAAATCAGTTTAGCTTGTAAATCGCTTGGAAACTTAACCAGTAAATCAGTTAATATTTTTTCAGCATCGGCATCCTGTTGATTTTCAGAATAGAATTGAGCTAGAGCATATTGAAATTCTACTTTATCAGGGAATTGTTTAATTAAATTACGGTAATCGTTCTCAGCAGCCGATTTGTCTTTTAGATAACTATGAATTTGTATTTTTAGCCTATGTAGAGCGACTTCATTGGCATTATTTTGTAATGCTGTTTCAAGTAAGCTCAACGCGGCCGGGTAATCCTTAGCATCCATAAGTAATGCGGTTTTTAAGCTAATAGCATCAATGTGACCAGGTGATAATTGCAATACTTTGTCAGTTAATGCTACAGCTTCGTTTTTATTACCCTGTTTGAATAAAATAGCCGCTTTTACTGCCATCGCATCGGTATTCTCAGGCGCAATCGCTAATACCTTTTCTACAACTTGACGAGCCTCTTCATCTTGTCCAGATAGTAGTTTTAGTTGAGCTAATTTAATTGATGCCTGGCTATGATTTGGTGCAAGTTTAACTGCTTCTGATAAATCAGCATACATGGTTTGCCAGTTTTGTTTTTTTTCTTCCAACAACGCCAGATAATAAAAAGCATCGGCTAATTTATTATTAATTTGTAAAGCATTTTTAAACTCCAACGTCGCCTTATCATACTGCTGAGTTTCAAAAAGTTTTTTGCCATTTTGCAGATAAGTATCGGCTTTTTTAGCAGGGTCGGTACAGGCTTGAAGGGCTAATACACTCAATAAAAGAGTAATTTTTCTATTAAATTTCATATGAATATTATTTATTTAAAAGGATGAATACCGCTAAAGTTATCTGGTCGTGATAACGGTTGAGTATTTTAAAATACGAATCCACTTCTAAATGATCCAGTTGTAGTAAAAAAGTATTAAATTAAAATTTCATTGTGGAACAAATTGCGATATTTTATTCTGTACATTGTTCATAAACGCCTGTAATCGATTATCGGCACTCAACGTATTCTCATTTGGGTATATCATTGTTGTTATTCTAATTAAAGCGACATCTGAGCGATTATTATTTCGTGCGCTTAAAAAATTATACCATTTCAAACTGTACTCATTTGCAATAGATTTGTTCTGTTGTTGATACCAATAATAAACCAATTGGCTTTTTTCCTCTTTTTTAATAATGGCTCGATTAAGATTTACGCCATTAATCGTTTCCTCAGTCAACTGAACTATTTCCCAGCCTCCTCCGGGTATACATAGTTTTGGTGAATGGGGAACTCTGCCTTTTTTCTGCGACTCATAATAAGCAATATAAAAATTAACCGCTTTGTTGTCTTTAAAATAATCGATTAAAACATAGTCGGTTAGCTCTAAAAATTTTACTATACTGTCGGGAAGTGATTGTGGCATTTCTGAATAGCCGTCAATATTTAACGATAATTGACCATATGCCTTATGAATCGGAATAATTTCTTTTTGTCCCTTTAGGTTGAATTGAAACACAACCATCAACGCCAAAATAAAAACAGCTGTTCCTGTTTGCCTAGATACCATATCAGAGCAATTAAAACATACGGGTAAATTTAAGTTTATATTTTGGTCAGTTGCAAAAATTTGATTCCACGATTTAACTTTACGTTCATTCCATGACAATAGCCACATTTCGAAGAATAAAATAGCAAAACACACCATGAATACAATCCAGCCCTCAAAATCATGGATAAATCCTTGAGCCATCTCAATACCCTGAAATTCAACCAAGATACCAATAATTCCTATTCTAATGCTATTCATCAACACAGTTATTGGTATTGAAGAAAAAAACACAATTCCCCGTTTCCAAAATGAGACTTGATATAGATAGGCGCAAATAAATGCAAGACTCATTAATGGGAACAAATAACGTAATCCACTGCAAGCTTCAACTACTTGTAATTTGAACTGACCTAAGTCGATGATATTTCCTTCGAGGTAAACACTAATGTCACAGAATCTAATTAGTGAAACACCTAGCTGAGAAGACAAAAGTTGTAGTTGAGCTGTTAAACTGGCTTGTAATACAGGCGGCAAAGGGAAAGAAAATAATATTAATAATATAGGAATGAAAACTAGCTTTAGAATTCTCCATCCAAAAACACAATAAGTTATTCCTATTAAAGTGATAGTTAAAGAAATACGTAATAAGAAATCAATATCTGCTGTTATGCCAACAAAATAAATTAATCCAGAAAGACATAAAATGCCAAATCCCCACCATGAGGGAGTAACTTTCTGAGCAAACAATAATTCTTTTCTTTGCCAAATCAAATAGATAGAAATTACTGGAATGAGTAAACCATGACTGTATTCTTCTTTAGTATTCCAAGTATCTAATAGATCAATAAAAACAGACCAATAAGCCAATAGCCATAAACCGACTAAAAGTATAAAAGTAAATAATAAAAGCTGGCGAGAGTATATTGTTGTCATACGATTACTCGGTGGTAATAAATGATTTAATGGCATCTAAAAGCTTTGGAGAAACCGTGAGTGACTCTTTTATAATTGATGGATTGTCATGTTTTTTCATCCGATAACATTCTAATTCTTGTAGAAGTTCAGTTTCATTATATGCAACAACAATATGGGGAAACTTTTGTGTCATCTGCTTAATTGTAGCGAGTTGATGATCGTTACGATGCTCGCCTTGCGATGCTAATCGTGGCATCAATAATAAAGGCTTTCCTAGCTCCAATGCAGAAATTATAGTTCCCATGCCGGCATGGGCAATGATTAAATCACTAGCTTGCATTGCTTTCTGATAGTCGTTAGGTGTCATGGACGTTTTAAATCGCATAGCTTTTGGTTGATAACGAGATAAACCTATTTGAGCAAAAGTATCATAATCAGGATGTAGCCGAGACCAGTCATCAACTGTCATAATAAGCCGATCAAATGGTAGTTGGGAACCTACCGTAACGAAGATCATAATACGGCTCCGTAATAATAAGGGCCTTCTGGTTTAGCAAGATGCTCCCATTGCGTTAACCATAAATCCGCATACGGTTTTACTTTACGACCACTTAACGAAAGCTCTTCAACATTGGCGATACTATCTAGCCAAATGGTTTTAATCCCTAATTTTTTGGCAAAGAATAAAGCAAAAAAACCAGGTGCAGCACCAGTGGAAAAAACAATAGCAGGTTTAATATATAAAATAATGCCGAAGATTTTTAAGGCTTGCCAAATGAGCTTGAGTTTATTCCATCGCGACGCTTCAGGCACTGAAAAAAAATATCCATAGTCAACGGATTGCTGATAACTCGGATCAGTAGCGGCGTAGTATTTCTCATAGCCTTCAAACGCTGATTCCAAACGGCGCATTTGTATCCAATGTCCACCTGAGGATGAAATAAAAAGTATGCGCTTTTTTTTGTTTTTATAGTCAGTAAGAGCCATTAATTTATACCTCAATAAGCTGTAATTATTGTAACTATCAGTCCCTCCTTAATTTACGTCATCTCGGAGGGATTCCGCTATCGCGCTCTAGTTAATGGCAGTAAGTTTTAGGAGCTGCGGATGGTACTAATGAATCACTTTAGGTTTATATCTCCACTGTGATCCATTAATCACATATAGGGGTTCTGCACATCAACCTTCGTGAATTTGAGCGGTGTGGTCGGGATAGTTTCTCCACTCATTTTTTTCATGATTATATTTTTTATAACCCTAGCAGGGTTCTGCTCGTTCCTATTTTTACAGGGGTAGGTAGCTAAATGATTACAATTTTATGGGCGTTTGCTCTGACCTCAACTATTTAAAACGTAACGCATCTGCACAAAAATCAATGTCGTATTTTTTCCACACGATAGAACGACCTTTATGTCCTATTTCAACTTGATTAAAGACTGTTGGATTTTGCAATATCGTCATTATCCCTTTTTCCACAATATCACTAAAATCAGCATGAATAGCCACATTGTCTGCGTAACTAATTTGAATAGTGTAATCATCCGCCTTTGCCACGATTTTTTTTATAACGTAAAACATAAGGCATTATTCCAACGGTTCAACAGAAAACGATGTTTGCATATTCGCGCAAAGCTCCCAATCTTGCAATAACTCTTCTTGATGTAAAGCCGTCCATTCTAAAATCATTGACTTCACTCGCTTAGGCGCGTCGCCTTTAATAATTTTAATCCGGCTAATAGCCACTACCCGTTCATATTCACCATACTCCGCATGAAAATGTGGAGAGTTATGATCATCAAAAAGCATTTTGATCAAAATTCCATAAAAAATTGAAATTGTGGGCATTATTATTAACCTTTGGCGCTAGTTGAATATCATTTATTAACTACCTATTACTTTCATCACGCTCCCATTGCGTATAGCGTGTTCTTGTTTGATAAATGGCACGTAAACGGGAAATAAGATTAACGATCAAATAAATACTAAGTTCAGGCCATTTTTTAACATTAAAAAAATACTGTTTTAATGCACTTCGATAATTTTTTAGCTCGTTGTTTATTAATAACGGATATTTTCTTTCTAACTCATAACGGCCTAAACGGCTTCGAGTCTTTATTTTAATAAGACACCATAAGTTTTTAGGTGCTTTAACTATGGAATAAACTCCTTTAACGGCGGTTCTCTCTGATTCACTAAACAAACAACGTATATAGCCATCATCAGCGATAATATTAGGAAACACATCAAATCGCTGACGACCTTGTTCGGATAAGGCATAAACGCCAGCCCCTATCATTCCAGCTTGACAGTATGGTAATGCTAACCAAATTTCATAAAACGCTTTGACCGCCCAAGAACAACCGGTAAAATCCATTTTTACTTCCGGTGCGACTGCTAAATAACCTTCCTCTAGTTTTTTAACAATCGCTTCAATGCTTGATTGAGGCAGCAACACATCCGCATCGAGGTAAATTCTTGGGTATGATGTTGCCTGCTGATCACCTAAATTCAAGGCAAAAGTTTTTGATGCAACCTGTGTTTCTAAACATAGAAATTCATTCTGAAATGAGTTAACAATCTCAGCAGTTTTATCGTGGCAACCATTACAAACAATAATGATTTGCACAGCTAAATTTTTTGAGGCTTCTAACAGATAAGTTAAATTATTCCCAATGGTAGCTGCTTCATTATGGGCGGGTATGATAATGCTAGTCATGATAAGGAGGTATCCATTGTTTAGTGAATACGAGTAATTTATCGATTGTTCCATTTAAAAAAACAGTATCTGGATTCGGCAAATACTCGCTGCCTACAAATTGCGCTGCATAGTTATTTGCTTTAGTAAAACCAAGGTTTTTATTTAGAGAAAATAATCTTAAAAATGGAAATTGCTTACGAATCGCATCAACAGAACTATCAGTAGAATTGTTGTCTATTAAGATGATATCAAAATCTTTTAAAGTGATTTTGTCATGTATAGATTTCAGGTAAGCAAAAGTCATATCGCAATTTTTATAGCTAATCACTATTATTGATAGGGTCATGTCTGTTTATGATATATTAAGGTAGAAAACCATTGCCAACAAGATAAATATGTAATCGTTTAGCTCCCCCTTTATTTATAAAGGTTGTCCATCCAGTACCCGCGCGTTCCCAAGCTATGGCTTGGGAACGCGGTACGCGAAGCTCAAGCTTCGCGTGGCAATAGACGGGAAGCCAGTTCACAAGCCATAGTTTGGGAACGAGCTCACCATTTTACAGAGGGGGCTAAATGATTACGATTCAACTACGGAGTTCTTATTAAATTTTTTAGTATGTTAAAAAGAAATTCTCTGAAAGCTCTTAAATATGACAAGAGTAGAAAGTCAAACCAATAAAAAAAGTCATTATCCCAGTCAATATAAATTCCAAATTTCTCATTTATATTAGTATACTCTCTCGATCTAATTCCTTTCACTCTATTACTTACATTTGTAGAATGGATAACTTGAAGCCAAGAAGAGTTATTTTTAATCTGTACAATATTTGCAACGTCTGATGCCTTGTGATGCATAGTACACCATACTGTTTTAAGTAATTGATCTTTATTCTGATCTGAAATTTTCTCTATTAGCGATAAAAAAGCATTACTTTTGTCATGATGATTATATAATCTTTTATTATAATATATATACCCATTATAAAAATTAATAAATTCAAACTCTTGGTGATTAAATTGTTTCTGAACACAATCAATAAAGTCATTACTAATTGAGTCATCATTATCCAGCCTAGTAGTAATCAAAAAAGAAATATCGCCGTAAATATTTTGATGGATATGTTTTCTAAAATCAGCTAAGTCATTAGAAAAAATAGGAATAAAATTTGGCAGTTCTGTAGCATAATACTCAATTTTAGATAAATAATGTCTTGGGGTTAAAACATCAAAAAACACTAGCCACTTGAAGTTAAAATTTATTTGATTTTTAACGCTTGGAAAACAAAATTTCTCAAATAATTCAAATCTATCTTTATGCCATTTTTCACTCGGAATTGATGGATTATTAATATCCTCGCGCATATTAAAACGGGTTAAAATAATATGATTAAATTCAGTCATTATTGTTTCCTTTAATCCACAGCGCTCTATTTTCCCATGTACTTTTCCAGCTGCAATAGGTTTCATAATGCTTATTGTTCAGCAAAGAAACTAACCTAAATGCAACGACTCTTAGCAAAGGGTATAAATACATTAACAACAACTCCACATGACGATTTAAAAATTGAGAATGTTTTTTGATTAAACTTATTTTGGCAGCTAAAATTTTATTCAGTTTTCCGGCATGAGTTTTTTCCGAGGCTCCACCATAATGAATAATAGTGGCTTCCGGTGTAACCATAGGCAGATAACCCATTTTTTTAGCCCGCAAACATAAGTCAACCTCTTCCCCATACATAAAAAAATGCTTGTCAAATCCTGCGAGCTGTTCCCATAAACTACTAGTAATTAAAAAGAAGCATCCACTGACAATATCTACCTGCTCGACCGTGTCATGACGCCAATTACCATACATTTCATAATTGAAAATCTTTGATCTTGAAAATAACGCGGATAAAAAGAAAGTTCGACAAAATAAACTCCAGGTAGTCGTTTTGCCAAAGCAAGAGGTACGATTCAAAGAGCCATCGGCAAAAATTGTCCTGCCACCCCATATCCCGGCTTTTGGATTTTGTTTTGCAAAATCTAGCAGATTTTCAATTGCATTATTTAAAACCAGTGTATCAGGATTTAAAAGCAATATATAATGCCCTATCGCTTTTTCAGCAGCTAAATTATTTGCACGGGCAAAACCTATATTTTCTTCGAGCTTTATTAATTCAGTTTTAGGAAATTGTTTGGCAATTTCAGTTGCAGAACCATCATTTGAGCTATTGTCAACTATAATGACATTATAAGTAATGTTTCTAGTTTGCTCATAAACTGATTTTAGGCAAGAAATTGTCATATCTTGTGTATTATAACTTATAACAATTATAGTTAAATCAATGACTGGTTTCATAGGAGCTCTTTAGATTATTAGATAATAAATCGATTGTTAAAGTATCTATACTTGCAATCATTGCCAGTTGCAAATACAAAATAGTAGTTATTTGTCCAAAATAAGTAATCCCAATAAAGTTAGCACAATGCACTAGCAGCGCTACTCCACAAGCCCAAGAAAAAGCGAGTTTTTCTTTATCTAGTACAACTCGCCGCCAACTGTTTCCCACCGAATTAAAAGCAGTTGCAATTATTACAATAAATAAAACTAGAGATATTAAACCACCTTTAACAGCTTCAAAAACAAATTGGTTAGGAATATCTGGATTGTCCCATAACATATCCCAATTAGCCGTTGACCGTGTGCCTAATAACCACCAGTCATTAAAATGGTTAATAGTTTCTTGAATGATGGCATAGCGGTAATAGCTAGTTGAACCACCACTTAGAGTAACTCGTGAAATTAAATGCCAAACAGGTGCTTTCATAACTAAGTGTAAACTAAGTAGCGTCAACATAATAACTATTCGTATTAATTTCATCTGGTGTTTTACATAAAACATTATACCGCCTATTATTGCAAATATGACCGCGAACAATGGCGTACTTGATGCAGTTGTTAGTATAATTATAAAAGAGGCTACTATTGCCAATGAAACAAATGCAGCCGTTTTTGACCAGCGCGAAGCAACTGTTAACGGTAATAGACTAGCCCAAAAACAACCAGCCACAATAGGATGAGAAAAAGCCCCTTGACAACGTAGTTTACCGTCTCGGATCATGGTTTTTTCAGGTATACCTGCAAATATTGAAAATAGATTATGTTGAGTTAAATATTCATAAATGAAAAATAGGCTAATAGGAATACTTAATAAAATAAATACCTGAATGCAACTTTTAATATCCATCCAAGAGCGAAATACATTCCTAAAAACGAAATAAACTCCGATTGAATCAATAAAAGCCCCTAATTGATAAACAAAGGCACCTAAACTGGACATTTGTAATGTGTAAATTAATGTCTTAGTTGCAGCATAATATAAAATTAATTTGTCCATTGAATGCCAAATAAATTTTGTTTTTTCTGGTTTTATCACAAATCGGATTAATCCAAACAATATCAATATCCTGATAAGACTAAAATCAAGCTGAATAATAGTAATTTTCTGGACTGAAGAAAAAAAACATAAAATAATGGCAAAAGCCCAAATTATATTTTCTCGCTTTGAAAATAAAATCCATATTCCACATATTATCGTTACAATAATACTAATTGGATGGATATTAGTTTGATTCGCAAATTCTGCGCCAAAGTTATCGTTCATGTATTGAAATAAAAAACATCTAATTTAATTGGTTACTTTTATAATAAAGGCAATGGGTTAGTTAAATAATAATTGTGATTATTCAGCCACCCCTAAAGATTACTGCGGTTGAGTCGTCATTCCGGCATGGATTGCCGGAATCCAGAACACATGGAGATGTTCGTCGCTTACCATCCGTGGTTTCTGGATCTCGGCAATCCTTGCCGAGATGACGTAACTAAGTAGGGGGGGGGCTAAACGAATACTAATAATTAATCGGGTACAAACAAAGTAAATAACCTATATAATAAATCTATATCCAAATAAAATCCGTTTTAATGAAAGTTTTTATAGGGAGTTGAAATGCTTTTTAAATTAATCTTTAACAGGTTGTTGAAAATGCACGTAGGTGGAAAAATATTTTCCGAAAACGCTTCTTTTTGCCCCTATTGCTTGTTTTTTGGTATTTAACTTTCAATGACTTACATCTGCTACTACAACTACTCTTGTAAGAATTGTGTTTTTACGACCCAAAGTGGAGAGGGATTTTATTTTTCAACAGCCTGTTAACTCTGATATTATAAATTTTACTTCGATTACACGAGCTATTTATTATGTGAATTTAAAATGTTAAAACTAGCCTATTAATCGATTTATGTATAAGTCTTTTTGTTATTAATAAAAAGCATAGTATTTTAGGATTTTTTTTATCTAAAAAAAATTCAAAAGCTAAATTAATATTTTTATTTTTTAAATGAAACAAAATTGCATTTGAAAAAACTCGAGCAATTACATACTTTTTTTTATAACCAGAAGAAAAATATTTATTTGATACTTGGTAAGTTAACTCAATCATCTTATTAAAATTTTTATGTAAATTACTGTCATGTAATCTATAATAAAAAATAGGAGTATTCAAAAAATAAAAACTTTTATTATTATTGTAAAGATAACTAAATATTCTTATGTTAAAAACCCAGTCATCTGCCAATAGCTTTTCATCAAACCCGGATACGTTAAAAAAAAGCTCTTTGCTAACTATGCAGGATTGAATGTAGAATGGGGATATGTCACTTGTAATATAATCATAAATTATTTTTGGATCCTGCTTTTTTAAAATGTTAACTATTTTATCAGAATGAACCAAAGACAGCTCAGAATCATCATTACTTTTCCATATAAAGCCATTGCTATAAACAAGATGAACATCTCTATTTTTTATGACAATATTGACTAGATGACTCAAACTATCCTTAACGAATTTATCATCAGCTGCTATAAATGCAAACAAGTCGCCCTTTGCGAGAGAAGCCATCCTATTAAAGTTTAAAGCGGGTAACCCGCTGTTGCTCTGATCAAAAACGCGCATGTCAAATGGGCTTTGCCTTATCATATCTATAGCAATGCTAAGTGTGTTATCAGAAGAACCATCATCTAAAACTAAAATTTCTATATAAGTATAATCCTGTTCCCATATACTCCGAATACACTCTTGAATATATCTTTCATGATTATAACTTAGCACAAGCACTGACAATAAAGGGATTTTGGAGTTATTCATTTTTGTTAACTTTTATTTTAAATCCGTATTGTAAATATTGGATATCGCTATACCAGCCAAAACTTATTAAAATAATGAGACTTAGCATAATTATTCTGATAAAACTTTTAATAGAAGAAGCGCTTTTATAAACAAAACTATTTATTCCATAATATAAATCTATTGTAAAATTATGTTCTATTAAAATATTGTAAAAACTTTTTTTAGTAAAAAACCTAACATGTGTTTTATCTAAAATTCCTCCTTCAGCTTTATAAAGCCAGTCCTTTTTTATTAGAAGATTAAATAAATTTTTGTAAAATCTCACATTAGGAATTGAACCAATTAAGCATCCATTATCAGACATTTTTTGTTTTATAGATGAAAAAAAGAAATCATAATCTACCATATGTTCAATTACATCGTTGCATATGATTAAATCGAAAAATTCATCTGGCAACTGTGATAAACAGTCATTATATGATCCTATCAGGATTTTATCTGCGATTTTAACGGCCTTATCAGCAGCTTCTTTACTAGGTTCAATTCCCCACTTTTCTGACATCTGATTCAGTTGTTGCAAGAAAACACCTTCGCCACAGCCAATTTCTAAAACCTTATTATATTTTTTCGGCAAAAACGCCAACATTTCAAAGCGGTCAAAACAGTAATATTTTTGGCTCATAATTTCTCAATAATAATTTTTCTAAAAATGAATACTAAAACTAAAAGATAAATAAAATAATTAACGGCAAAAGAAATCGTTACACCGACAATGCCGTAGGATTCCAAACACACTATAGATAGTAGTAAAAAACTTAATGAGAAAATAACTTCTGTAACGATGAAGGTTTTTGCCATAGCTTTTGCGTGCATTAAAAACCCTAGTAACCAACTTGCTATTTTAAAAATATTGCCGATTATTTGAAAAAGAAACAAATCACGCATGGGCGTAAATTTTTCAGTAAATAAAACTAAAATAATAAAATCACGCAAATAATAAATAGCAATACTAGAACTGATCACTATCGGCAAAATTACTTTGTAACCGTAAAAAATTTCTTTTCTCAGTTCTTTGTTTTCTTTAATTTCAGATAAACGAGGTAAATAGTAAATACCTAATGTTGTTGTTACCAATCCTAAATAACTATTAGAAATTCGCCAGACTCCTTCCCAATACCCGGCAGCCTCCCAACTGATAGACTGCCCTATGTAATCGCGTATCAACATCTGCGAAACAGGCATCGTGAGCGCAGAAGTCAGTGCCATTGCCGTATACCCGGATAATTTTTTCAAATAATTTTTATCGAGTTTAGCTGTAAAAAACTTAAATTTAAACCACTGACTTTTAAAAACAAAAACCAGTGTCACAAAAAAAACTAATGCTTGCCCTGTTGTATAGGAGAGTAATGCACCATATAACCCCCAGCGATATGCAAAGCTTGTGGTTAAGCACAAACTTACGAAACTGGAGATAATATTTACTGTGACTAATTTCTTGATTTCTTTTTGGCCGTTTAAAATAGCTATAAATAAACTATTCAGCACGAATAAAAACAGCGTTGCGGAGAAAATTAAAAATATTGATTGGAATTCATCCGATTTAAAAAAGAAAGCCGATAAATAATGATGGAGAGAACTAATAACCCCGGCAGTTAATAACGTTGCTATAAAACTAACTCGAAGCGCCGTGCTCCATAATTTTTGCTTTTGTTGTTCATCTTCACGATATTCTGCCGTATATTTGACGACACCTCCATTGATAGCCCCTGTTGCAAAACTCATTAACACCGTAATAAAGTTTTGAAACTGACCAATAAAAGCCATCCCTGAAGGCCCTATATAAACAGCAATAATTTTAACCACCACAAAACTGTTAATCATGGTTATCGCTGTGGCGATAGCCGATAAAACAGAGGTTTTAATTAAAGTCATTTATCTTTGCTACAACTTTTTGAGTAGCCGTCATATCTTGAACAGGGCTGATTGGTAAGCTCAAAACCTGCTGATGAATTAGCTCCGTAATAGGATAATTTAAATCGTTCCAATGGTTATAAGCACGCTGTTGATGTGGAGGAATCGGATAATGAATCAACGTTTGAACACCATTATCCGATAAGTATTTTTGCAGTTTATCTCTTTCCTGAGTCCGAATAACAAATAAATGCCAGACATGAGATTCTCTGTTTATCACCGTTGGTAGAACAATTTCGTTATTTTTAATATTTTGTAGATAATAGTCAGCTATTTCTCTTCTCTTTTCTGTTTCGCTGTCAAGGAATTTAAGCTTTACGATTAATAAAGCAGCTTGAATTTCATCTAAACGGCTATTAATGCCTTGATATAGATTTTCATATTTTTTATGACTACCATAATTGCCTAAAGCGCGAATTACTCCTGCTAATTGATCATCATTAGTTGTTACTGCGCCACCATCGCCTAATGCGCCTAAATTTTTACCCGGATAGAAACTAAATCCACTGGCATCACCCAAATTTCCAGTTCGCTTGTCCTGATAAACAGCACCATGCGCTTGTGCCGAGTCTTCGATTACTTTTAAATTATATTTTTTAGCCAGTGTATTTATTTCTGTCATTGCCGTAACTTGACCGTATAAATGCACAACTAGAATTGCTCGGGTTTTATCAGTAATTTTTTCCTCAATGAGAGCAGGATTAATATTGTAAGTGTTAATATCCGGCTCAACTAAAACAGGTGTCAATCTATTTTCAGAAATAGCCAAAATGGAAGCAATATAAGTATTGGCTGGCACAATAATCTCATCACCATCCTGAAAAATACCGAGTTCTTTATAAGCTCGTATAATTAAGATAAGCGCGTCTAAACCGTTGGCGACACCAATACAATGTTTTGTGCCGCAAAAATGAGCAAACGCCTGTTCAAACTGTTTAACTTCATTACCCAAAATATACCAACCTGAATTTAAAGTCCGGTCAATCGCTTGCTCAAACTCAGTGCTGTATTGGTTATTTATCGCTTTTAAATCCAGGAAAGGGATGTGTATAGCAGATTGAGGTAAAGAAGCCGATTGTTGAATAAAATGAATAGGACTTATACAAATGCTAGATAAGTCGGCAAAATTGATATCGCGAGTAATAATTTTTGCATTAATCCGCTCAGCAGCTAAATGTATCTGATAATCTTCAATATCATGTTGAGCTAAAGGATGTTCCCAATCGATAAATGTTGGTGTTTTTATCAACTGGACATTTTTTTGAAAAAGAGACCATAATTTCTTAGGTTCATCACGTTGCTCTAAACCAAGCAGTTTAATTTCGCGAAAAAAGACATATTCGATCGTTGCCAATTGATGCGCTGCAATTAAAAACGGTTGTTGCTTGAGAATAAATCGTGGTACATCTTTATAAAAAGGATTAACCTGTTGACGGGCCAATAAAAAGTCCAAGACAATGTTGGTATCTAGTACAAATTGATTAGCCATGTTTTTCAAGCATCCTTTCTCGCCAAAGTTCTTTATCAGATTTATCAGTACCTGTGTTTTCAATAGAGCTATACAGCGAATCCAACAATTGTTCAAATTGATTCATGCTGTCAGATTGATTTTCTTCAGTGAGTATTTCTTCAGCAGGAACATCAACTTTAATTCGAAAATATTGATGAGCGAATTGTAGAGGTTGTAAAAATTTAATTTGACCATTGTTAAATTCTGCGTCTATCAACATTATTAACCTTCTGTTTTTTTAACAGTTGCAAGAAACTGATCATAATCACGAATATAATCAAATTCATCATAACGAGTTGAAGCTAATACCATACACACCGCTCCGGATGAAAAATTATCTAAATCCCGCCACATCATAGGGCAAACATATAAACCATAATAAGAGCGGTTAAGATGAAAACGCTTTTTTTCTGTGCCATCATCTAAAACCACATCAAAACTGCCTGACATAGCGACAATAAATTGTTGTAATGTTCTATGGGCATGAGAGCCTCTATCTGAACCGCCTGGTACATCATAAAGGTAATAAACGCGCTTTATATCAAATGGGATATGTTTTTCGCCTTCAATAAAAGATAAATTCCCGCGTGGATCGGATATTTTGGGGAGTTGGATTATTTTGCAATTTTCTACACTCATATTTTTCTCGTAACCTTAGCAGGATTGCCTAATACAATAACGTTAGGTGGAACATCCTTTGTAACTACCGCACCTGCTCCTACTATGGCATTTTCACCAATTGTTATTCCTGGCAAAATAGTCGCATTAGCTCCTATTGAACAATTTTTTTTCAGAAAAGTTTGTAGAAATTTTTCAGGATAAATTTTTGAACGGGGAAATAAGTCATTAGTAAAAGTAACATTAGGTCCAATGAAAACATTATCTTCCACTATTAAACCATCCCATAATTGCACACCGCTTTTTACAGTTACGTTATCGCCAATGACAACATCGTTTTCTATTAAAACTTGGGCGCAAATATTGCAATTATTACCAATTTTCGCACCAGCCAATATTACAACAAATTGCCAAATCCTTGTGCCAACGCCTATCGATTTTGTTTGTACATCTGAAAGAGGATGAATCATTTTTTAACCTAGAAAACACGGTAAGTAATCAGGCATAAGTTTTGGTATATTTTTAACTCACAGCTCGTTGAAAATAAAAATACTGCTGCGTTAAAAAATTTGGCTGACTACTTATCCGTAAAAGACAACGAATTGCAATTATATTTTTATTAATCTGCTAAGTCGCGCAATCAAAGTTTTTCGCAACTTCATTTTTATCTTTCCTGGCTCAAACATTTTGATTATGTAGTCGTATAAGTCATTTATACCCCCATACTTATTGAATGGAATATCTAAAAGTTCCTGCCAATTTGTTTTTATAATATATGGAATCCACATGTCATTTTTTCTAATTTCTTGCGGCAAAGAAAGTAAATTTTCAATTACTTCGCGACATACAAAGGGACTAATTTCGATAAATTTATCTCTTCCTTCGTATGCATATGATTGTGCAAAAACCCACGGAGATACCCTCAGCTCTGCATAAGCTAAATCGAGAATTAAAAATAAATTGAAATTTTTAACTTCTTCCAACCATTTATCAACTGATGT
Organism: uncultured Methylococcaceae bacterium; assembly: GCA_903945375.1. Classification (GTDB taxonomy): domain Bacteria; phylum Pseudomonadota; class Gammaproteobacteria; order Methylococcales; family Methylomonadaceae; genus Methylovulum. The sequence continues at coordinate 46,040 of CAJAVP010000011.1, forward strand.
TTTTAGTATATGATTATTATTATCTAATCCCAGTCTGGCAATGAGTTCATTTGATGATATCACAGTTTCTAGTGTATCAGAACTACGCCACAGAAACGCTCTACCAATTTCACCTGCCGTACCCACAATTAAAAATTTACAAATCTCTTTTAAAGGCTCAAGTGACGGACTGTAATATTGATTAATCCCACCTACACAATGAGATACTTTAATGAGCCAATCATTTTGCTGCTCATCTGTTGCTTTAACAGGTGGTAGCACTAAATGGTTAAACCCAAATTTAGTTGATAGTTTTTTAGATATAAATACATCTTTTTCCCTACTAGGAAAATCAATTGTGACCAATGTTAAATCAGCGATAAATTCTTTACAACAGGCCAGAATTAATCTACTGTCTTTTCCTCCTGTTAATGTCAAAGCTACCTGCCCATTTTTTGTCAGCGCTTTTATTGAACGTTGTATTGCTGTATGAATATTGTAGGCTATTTTTGGTAAAGGTTCCGATGAATTAATTTCCTTGTTTGGCCAATGCCTAATACTTTCCCATTTATTTAAATCTAAGTAATGATTACAAAAAAGCCTAAAAATATTTTTATGAGCAGTCAAGCCAGCAGGAAACCAACCAGATTTATTGACCTCAAGGCTTATAAAAAGATTTTTATCAAATTCTGACTCATATTCATTTTGGTCAAGTATAAGACATGTACTTGAGGATGCAATTTGTTTATCTCGACTATACACAAGTGAATAAGAACCACAGGCATCTAAATAGACTCTTTGATATTCAGCGACATCAAAAATAAATAACCAAGAGCCACTAAATCCATAAATAAACTCCTCAAGTTTGTTTATGAAAATCTCATCATTTTGTAATGAAAAATCAACTTTAACGCTTGATGTTAAAATAACTTCGTTACGGTAATCTATAACTAAACCTATAAAAATACCTATCTGCCTATTTTTATTATCAATTACTTTTAGATATTTAACATTTGACTCTATGTAAATAGTGTTTTTTTCAAGAGCTATTTGTTCATATGTACTCTCAATTTTATTGCTATTAGGAATAATAAAAAATTGTCCTGGTAAATACATTTCAGAGTAATTTTTTTTCATATTTTTTGTTGCAGCACCTTTAACAGGTTGTTGAAAATTTGTCTTTATTTGTGTTCGTGTAGCTAACATTCAATGACTTATATGCTACTAAAGTCACTCTTGTCAGCAATTCTCATTTTAACCATTTAAAATCAATAAGATAAATTTTTGACTTATCCTATGCTTAGTGCATTTGTATAAAAATAGTCAATTTTAGCTAAATCGGCAACGATTGGGGCTGAAAACGTGTCAAGCAAATAATAACCATCAATTAATTATTGAATTATATTACTTTTCCATAATGAGAATTACTGCACTCTTGTAAGGCTTGTGTTTTTACGAGCCAAAGTAGAAAGGAGTTTTTTTTCAACAAACTGTTAAGCGAACAAGTGATCTTAATGTCAAGCCCAGTGTGATCATACACCCCAACCGTAGCTGAGCACTGTTCCATTCGGTAATAGCCATTATTGCAGACACCAAACCATGACCTATACGATCCAAGCCCCAGAAAGGACAACGCCCGCCATCCCCGAAGAACGCAAGCTGACCAAGTACAAAATCAGCCGAAACACCGCCAAGACGTAGCATAAGCGAGACGGAACGGAACGACTGCATGGATGCGCGTAGGGTAATTCATGAGCAATTGCGGAGACTGCCCGCACCGGGCTCACACCACACTGAAGCCGTGGCGTGCTCTTAACATCTAATTTATTGAATATGGCCCTATAAATGGACTGGAAATATTCTTGCCTTCAAAATCATTATTATTATCAGGAAATAATACTTGGGCACCAGGTGTTAATAATACATTACTCCCATTTGCTGGTTTGTAATTGTCATTATTGTAATCAATAAACAATGCAGATTTTAATTGAATTTTTTCACCTTCAGCCAATTTCCATCCGTAGTCACTTCTTTGATACCATGCCAGGCTTGTGTAGATGTTATGAGTGACATTACCCTTGGAATTATCTGGCCCCCCATCCATAATATTGTTTTTTACTATTAAGCCGTTTAATGAACCACTATTTATATACATACTCTTAAACTTGCTATTCAAAATCATATTATTGATGTACCATAGAGAGCTACCGCCTCCCCAATCAGCTACTGTATATGTGTCTTCTTCTGTATTGAAAATATTAAATGCGACAACTATATTAGCACTACTTTGTGTTGTTAAGGCGATATTACTATGTAGAACAATATTTCTATATACCAAACAATTATTACTACCTAAATATAGAGTGATTCCATTAGCATGTACGCCTTTTAAATTATTAAGCTTATTGTTCAATACCTTACTATTTGTTGCGCCAAATAATGCAATTCCTGTATGTCCTGACTCTGAAACAGTGTTATTTATAATATCAATTCTATCTCCCCCAACCAGAATTCCACGATTTGGGAAGTTATGATGAACATAGTTATTTGAAACAACAGAATTCCTAGCTTTCTCTACAAAGATTGCTCCGTAATATTCTCTAGAACTATTAAATCTTACTTCATTATTATTAATAATAATGCCATCCCAAGGTATTACTATTCCTGAAGCGTAAACACGTATTCCAACTCCATCACGCCAACCATTTGTAGCACCGACATATTTTTGTACAATAAAATTATTTATCGCAACATAATTGGCTCTAATGTCAAAACCAGCCGCTCTTGATGAATAGGTAATTGCCGGTGCTTGGCTAGAATTCAAATCGTAATGAGGAATAACATATAATTTTTTCATTACCATGTCAACATAATATTCGCCTGGTAAATCCATGGCGCTATTATTGTTTACAATTGCATACTTACTTTTTCGATCTGTATAAGTACCTGACGAAATAGTGTCGTAATTAAATTTACCTTCCGACTGATTAAATCCTGTAATTTTTTTGGGATATATGTTGTTACCTTGAGCCCATATATAAGCATAAGTCCCTTCTAAGCTACCAAAATTATTAATATTAGCTGGATCTATAACATAATTCGGGGTTATATTGGAAGGTTGTACTTCGAAATAATAATTTAGATCATCTGTTCTATAAAAATCAATTGGATTCGGAGTTTGCGACAAAATCATTTTTTGATCGCCTTGATACAAATTTAAAGTAAAAAAATCATTAATCGCTGGTAAATCGGTCACATATACTTGATGTCCGTTAATAACTTTACCTGTTATTTGCCAACCTGATAATACATTGCTTCCATCTAAAATTGCTTTTCCTTGTCCAAAAATATTTTCTGTATTTCCATCATAAGTTACTAAATTATTAGGTAAACCGCTTTTTGAAATTAATATACCTCCTCTATATGTTACTCCACCTTTAAAGATCAATTTATCGCCAGGAAGAATGCTCGCTTGCTTAGCCAAGCCTTCTGCATTCGCGTCACCAGGACAATGCTTCCAAGCAGCTGAGGGCGACATGCCGTTGTTCTGGTCTAGCCCATTGTCATAGTCAATGAAATAGTTATTCGCATAGCATGTATAAGAACAAATAAGCACCAATAAACCGACAAAATAATTTAATTTTTTCATAACAAATAAGCCTTTTTTCTCTATTGATTCAGTAAAACTACATTGAGTAAGTAATCAGCAAATTTTTTAGCGTATCAGCATATTAATTTTGGTAACTATTCAGCCTTTGATTTCTCTAGGCTGTAAGGGGAAATTAAGTGTTTTTTCCTCTCTTTTAACTCAGTAAAACCGCTGTAGCCCGCAGTTTGAGAGGCTGAGTAGTTACCAATTTTGTATGTTTTAAAAGTGCACTAATACTTACGCCTGATTACTTATATTTTTGTAATTATTCAGCCCCCCCCCCCCGCAGGGAATATTCGTCATTCCAGCATAGCCATTGGGATACAATAGGATTGCCGGATAGAGCACTAGAAAGTGCTCGTCACTTGCCTCCGTGGCTGCTGGATATGGCTACCCATTTAATACGGGAAAGCGAGTTATCAATAGCTAAAGCTATTGGACTCCAGTGCTACTGTGTCTGCCGGAGTAAGATGCTTTAGCTATTTTTGTGTCCCGCTTTAAGTGGGTAGCTCAGGATATCGGCAATGCCTGCAAATTAAGGACGTATCTAAACTCACTGCTTTAAATTACGCTCAACTAGATCAATCAACAAGTGTTAAAAACCCCAAATACGCCAAATAAATTACAGGATATTTATCACGTATTTTTGTGATAAATTACCTATGAAATACCAATATCCACTCCAGACTTCGCTAAAACCTGCATTCTAAAGTTATCAGCTTCTGGATCTGCGCCGGTTTTAAATGCGGCAAAGCCACCGGTTTTCTTTTCTCTGATCACTTCTTGGACGGTGGCTAAATCAACGTAATGGTGGCCTTCGGCGAAAGCGAAGACTAGGGATAAATCACAAATATTATTGATTAATCGGGGTATGCCACCGGAATAATAGTAAATTGCCGCATAGGCTAATTTATCAAATATTTCTTTTCTACAGCCTGCAACGACTAGGCGGTGATTAATGTATTGTAATGTTTGCTCAAAATCTAAGGCTTTGATGTGATATTCAACGGATATTCGTTGCGCGAATTGAACTAATTCTGGGCTATTGAGCTTTGTTACTAATTCAGGTTGGCCGACTAAAACCAGTTGTATCATGACATCTTGGCTGATATTGATATTGGATAATAAACGCAGCTCTTCTAAGGTTTGTAAATCCATATTTTGCGCTTCATCGACAATCAATATAACGCGTCTTCTTCGTTGATGTTGGCGCGTTAGGAATTCGATTAAAGATTGATAGCGTCCGGCTTTATCTTGTGCTTTTGAGTTGATTCGGAAGGCGGCTAAAACCCAAGTTAATAGGTCGCCAAAGGCACTGTGGGTATTTGTAATTAAGCCAACTTCGCATCTATCATCCAGTGTGGTTAAGGCTTTTCGGATGAGTGTGGTTTTTCCTGCACCGATTTCACCGGTTATTACGGTGAATCCGGCTTGTACAATGAGGCCGTATTGTAATACCGTCCATGCTTTTTTATGAATAGGACTGAAATAGAGAAATTCTGGCTCGGAAACCAGAGAAAATGGTTTTTTTTTAAAACCAAAAAATTCGTTATACATTTATCTGTGCTCTAACAATGATCAATAATACCGACTAGAAAAAATTAAAAACCGTAACTATCTGGCTCTCATCGTGTTAAATCAAGCCTTTCGCTCGCTCTCAAGCAAGAGCTCTCATCGTTATACCGGCCGGGTATCCAGTCACAGGGATGTGAAGCTTTGAGAGAAGCAGAGTAGGTTGGGTTGCGCTGTTTGCAACCCAACATTTTGGTATCCATGTGTTGGGTTGCCAAACAGCAGGCAACCCAACCTACGATGCTTATATGTTTCCTCGTTACGCTCGTTCCCAAGCAGAGCTTAGGAACGAGACCAAATTGTCATTCCAGCAGAGTTTCGCTAGGAGGGAAGGAGACTTACAAAAATTCAATAACCACCTTGGTGTTCAGGTAAGTTTTCAGCCTTATTAAATACAATACCCAATAGATTGGTATTTGAGAGTGCTTGCAAGGTTTTAGTGAGTTCTTCTGGTTTATTGGCACCATCTTCGACAACTAAAAGTGCTGCGTCGTAATATTCCATTGCCGCCAATACGTCATCAACTAATAAAACAGGGGGCATGTCAAAAATGATGATACGAGATTCATAGTGCGATTTTATATCTTCAATGAGCCGTTTCATGCTAGGTGCAGATATAATATCCGATGTCCCTTTATTCTTTTCTCTTCCAGGAAGAATAACCAAACGCTCAATACCTGGATTAACCAATATTCTTTCTAATGCTACACCAGAATTAACATAGTCCAGTAAGCCATATTCCACTTCAAAATCAAAATACCAATTAATTCTTGGATTTCTGAGATCAAAATCGACCAATAAGACTGTCTGGTTGACTTCCATTGCCATTGAAATAGCTAGATTAACGGCGACCATGGATTTGCCAACACCTGCTGTTGGTGAGGTTATTGCGAAGCTATTCCAATTATTAGTTCTAAGCTGTTTTAATAGCTTAGTTCGTAACATACGAAATAAATCGGCTGTTGGATTGTATTGTTTTAAAGTAACAACTCGACGATCTTGTAATATTTCATTATTGGGAATTACAATCCGAGTTTGTGTATACACAAAGTCATTGACGCTGCTTGTTGTTTCAACCGGATTATTGATAGTTTTGCGCGATTGATCTATTTGCGCTTTCTCTATGGCTTTTTCTAAAAAATCCGCACTCACATATTCCTCTCTTTAGGTATAAGTATAGATAAATCCGATGCTCAGACATTCCGGTAATTCCTGCCAGAAGACGGGCTATATAAAACTTGAAAAACTATTGGGTTAAAAACAAACGAGCGAAATGACTGTCACAACAATTCAATGCGCTGCCAAACTTTATATAGAATGACATCAAGTGGCATATAAAGAAAGTGTATTGCACACAATAAGGATATTAATAGCACCACGGAGAACACGGATAAACTTCTGATGTTTTTTCGTGTTCTATCACTGTCTATTTGATTTCTTATATAAGGAATAACAATTAATGGTTCAATTCCCGTAACCTGTGTTAATGCACGATAACCTCGGACGCCCCCCGCTAACATTTCGGTTAGTATCCCTGCGCCAAGTCCACCGCCTACGGAGACAATCAATCCAATAAAGAGTAACTTAATGCGATTGGGCTTTATGGGTTTATTAGGTAATTGTGGGGGTTCGATTAATGTAAATGTTTCCCCTTTTTGTTCTTCTTCTAAGGTTTGAGATAATTTTGCCTGTAATTGTTTACCTTTTAATTCTTGGTATTTTGCTTTATTGGCATCTAAGTCACGCACTAATTCGTAATAGCCGCGTTCAACCTGATGACTTTGGGCAACATTTTCTTCTAATACTTGTAATTTTTGTTGCAGCGTTGCGCGTTGTGATTTGATGTTTTGTAATTCAACTTGAGCAATATCGATTTCACTGCTTAATTGCAGATAGACAGGGTTTTTTGTGTTTCTCCCTGATTCCATGCTTGGTGCTGGATTTTTTTGTGATTTATTTTCTAATTCGCTAATCCGCTTTTGCGTTATTTTGACATCAGGGTGATTATCGGAATATTTCTGTCTTAATTCTTTTAGGTTTTGTTTGGCTTGTTCTAGGTCATTGTTCGCATCATATATCGATTCAGCACCTTGTTTTTTTAACATGTCAATTTGTTTGCGGATTCGCAAAACATCAGGATGTGCGGCTGAATATTTACTGAGTAATTCTGATTCAGATGCCATCAAGTCATCCAAAGTATTTGGCGCTGTCGCTTTATTGCTGAGAGTAGGGGCGATGACGGGATCAGTTGCCATTAATTGCGAACTTAAATTAATGCGGCGCTCAGCTAACATGTTTTCTTGTAGATTCAGTTGCTGTAATTCACTTTCTAATCGGCTGATAGTCGATAAATTAACCGGCAGTAATTCTGGTAAGCTGGCACTGTATTTTTGTTTATATTCCGCAATAGTATTTTCAACTTTTTGAATTTCAAGTTTAAGTTTTTCGACTTCTTCTGCTAAGAATGTCGTTGTTTCTTCGGCTCGTTGCGTTCTTGCTCGCACATTTTCGCTCAAAAACAGCGTGACTAATTCATTGGTTACTTGTTGTGCGAGTTCTGGCTTTTTGTCGTTCCAAATCAGCTTGAATGCTATTGCCGCTTTACTGCCTCGACCTTGGCTTACAACATCGGCATTAATCATTTCTAGTTGCGTATTTTCCTTAAATAATTCCACTAATTCAGCGGGCGCAAGTTTTTTTCTTTGTTGCGGATATAAGTCGTATTTATCAATTAGCTTAGTGAGATTCGCTACCGTCATAATACGCTGTTCAATTAATCGGATGCGCTCATCAGCATAACTGGTTACGGTCGATTTGATTAATTCAGTTGGTATATGCTGCTGTTCAATCAGAATAGTGGCTTCGGATTGATAAACTGGGGGAATTATTATTGCCAGAACAGCACTGCTTATCAGTAAAAATAGAAACAACGCAACAATGATATATTTGCGGCGTCTTATGATATTTATGTAATCTCTAAGTGTTTTTGCGTCTTCTTCCATTGCTTTACCTTGAAATGCTGAATCCTTGCCAATTGTACGTTAATGTCAACATTAACATGTTGGATTCAGCAAGATAGAGACTGTCTTGTTGCCGATAGCGATAAGACAGTTGCGCAACCCATTCGGGCGTGATCAACCAATTAAGATTTGGTGTAACGGTTAGATTATTACGGTTGTTAAAGCTATTGTTTGTCAGTGAGTTTTGACTGGTTGCTTTGGACATTTGATAGCTCGTTCCAATGGCGGCTTGCCAGCGCTTGTTTAATTTGTAGCCTGCATTCCATGCCAACTGTGTTTGCTCGTTTAAATTACCTTGGCTGGAGGGGGCTAAAGAACGACCCAATTTTAGAGATGAGGTTATTTGTTCACCTGTATAGGTGAATGATAAATCCGCTAAAAATCCAGAGGAGATTTGCTGTAATAGGGCTTGTTGTCCAGACTCGGTTAAACTCTCTGTGACACGTCCGCCCAAACTACCTTGAATTGACCACAGTTGCGTCAGTTTATAAGCTAACATGGCGGTAAGACTATAACTATCTGCCGTGGAACTATTGCCGAGGCTACCAAATTGATAATGGGTATAAGCGAAACCAATGTTGTGAGTAAGGCGTTCATTCCATTGTCGCTGCCATGTCATATTGGCTGATTGCCCATCACTACTACTAAGCGCGGAGCTTGAGTAAGCCGTTTTGTTATAGCCCGCTGTGATAGTCACACTATCGCGCTGTGTCAAAAGATAACTAAACGAGGGAGACACGGCCCACTTAACTTGATTAGATGCACTGGCAAAATTACCCGTATCTTGCACGGCATTATTGCGACTCAAGGTATCGGCATAACTTGCATTTAATCCCCAGCGAGTTCTAGCGGTACGATATTCACTCTGAGCGCCATAATTTTGTGGCGAATAATCTAAGCCGTCTATATCGGTGTATTGTTGCAAGCCATAGCTAGCATTTGCATTAATATCCCAATCTTGTTCTTTACGAGCAACGCTTAACTGTGGTGTTAATAAATATTCAAATGAGCCTTGCGCTTGTTTTTGCATTCTAACATTATCATCATAACCTGTATCTTGTTTTACATTACCGTTAAGACGCCACTCCGTTGCATTTGCATAAGGCAAATGGATTGCATAGGTCATCATAATGAGCGCAAAAATGGGATTATTGGATCGGTGTTTTGACATACAAGAGATTTTTTAGTTAGGGCACGATAACAACATCACCACTTTTTAGTAATAGATTTCCGTTTAGGTCGCTGCCATCTTCAATATCGCCATATTTGAAATGAATGGCTTTTGAACCGTTTTCCGTCGCACGTAAAACAACAATACTGTTTGTTTTAGCAAAGGTGGTAAAACCGCCGGCTAAACCTAATATTTGAGCAATATTCATCGGCTGATACATCACAAAGCTACCGGGCTTATTGACTTGTCCCATAACAAATACAGCATTACCTTCAACGGCTTTAACTGCAACATTAACAACAGGGTCTTCAATAAATACGGATAGTTTGTCTTTTAATAATTTTTGAATATCGTTGATGGTTTTGCCGGCGGTAGAAAAGCTACCTGCCAAAGGAAAGCTGATTGTATTATCGGGTAATACTTTTAATTCTCGCTGTAATTTCTCTTCATTCCAAACTGATATTTCCAGTGTATCTCCAGGGTTTATTTGATAAGGAGATGATTCACCCATAATCTGCTGAGAGCCTAATATAAGAATGGCTAGTATGATTTTTTTAATGATAGGGTTCAGTATGTTTTTTATCATAAATAGATTACTCATAATTTGATTGTGTTGGCATCATCTCAGCACACGAAAAAACAATCACTCCATAATAAATACGGATTATTCTATATTTTATAGAGAATAAATTTAATTAAATCAGAAAAACATAAGTATGTCCTGTGCGTAGGAACTCCCAATACTTACGCCCCAGTTAATAAATCTAATTCATTTGTTACATTGTAGTCTACTCAATGAAAAAAAAGATATTTTTTTACACGATAATGGAATGGGTAAGAACGATAAAACGCCATTAAGAATTAAAAAATAAGGTAATTATTTTGCTCGTTTCCTAATTAATTTATGCGATTAAGTTGTCATTTCGGCACAAGGTGGGTGCCGGATGTTGGCACTCGCTAGAGCAAGATAACAAATCGCTGTCGATATGTGACTCCTTAACTGAAGCATCTTGCTAATCAGCTTAAGTTATAGTTTTTGTAGAATTACGGGAGTGGCTAAACAATTAGCTATCAACGGCATGTCGACTGAGTTTGCGCGGGAGGCAGACTGGACTGAGCAGCGGCTGTGGATTGCCTGAGGCTATTCATGTAATTTATTGAAATTTATATATTTATTTCATAATTTAATGATGGAAAGCAGTTGCCTGTATAATGGTAGGCATTGTTTTAAAGCTAAATGTGTTTTTATGTATAAATATAACGGAATGTTGATTTACCAAAGTCATGATGATGACGGCGTTTTAGAAGTGGTTGAGCGTGATGGCGTAAGGTCTTTGCATTTTGGGTCTTATCCTCGGCAAAGCAGTATGTCTTTAGATTTTCCAGATAATCTGGAATTGGCTTATGTGCGAGCGATGACGGCTTGGATGTTGTTTAAAGAGCCATTAAGTGATGAGGCCTTGATTATCGGCTTGGGAGGCGGGTCGTTGACTAAACACTTGCTGTATCATTTTCCGGATTGCCGCTTGAAAATTATCGAATGCCGACACAGTGTCGTTAAAATCGCGCGTAGCCATTTTGGTTTGCCGCTGGATGCGCGTTTAAAAATTATCGTCGATGATGGCGGCCGCCATCTGCGCCAGCGCGTTGAGACGTATCATCAGCGTTTTAGTGTGTTACTGGTCGATGCTTTCGATCACGAAGGCATGGCGGAATCAATCAATAACAAGGCATTTTTTGAAGCCTGCCAAGCCGTATTAAAACCCGATGGAATGCTGGTCATTAACTTATGGGGCGGCACCAGTAATCCCTTATTCCAACAAGTCGCGCTGTGGTTAGGGCAGATTTTTCATTGGAATATTCTATTCTTGCCAGTGCTAGGTCGAGGCAATATCATTGGTATCGCCTTTAATCAAGCGGCGTTCAATTTTTCATTGCCGGCACTGCGAGACAAAGCAAATCAGCTTGAACAGCAATTTCAAATTGAATTTCCAACGTTTTTAAAAGACCTTAAAAAACATAACTCCAGCACTTTTGATAAATTAATACGCTCATGACTACTTCTTCAATGCTCAATGCCCCGTCTATTTTTAGCTATCGCAAATACTGGGCGCATCGTTTTGGTATTGCGCCTGAATTACCGATGACCCGCGCGGAAATGGATGATTTAGGGTGGGATAGTTGTGATGTGATTTTGGTTACCGGTGATGCGTATATTGACCACCCTAGTTTTGGTATGGCGCTCATCGGGCGTTTACTTGAAGCCCAAGGTTTTCGCGTTGGCATTATTTCGCAACCGGATTGGACGGCGGCGGCTGATTTTAAACAACTAGGGCGACCCAATCTATTTTTTGGTGTGACCGGCGGCAATATGGATTCAATGGTTAACCGTTATACGTCCGACAAAAAAGTCCGCTCCAATGATGCCTATACACCTGATGGGGTGGCCGGTAAACGCCCCGACCGTGCGGTCAATGTGTATTCGCACCGCTGCCGTGAAGCCTTTAAAGATGTGCCCGTGATTATTGGCGGTATCGAAGCCAGTTTGCGGCGTATCGCGCATTATGATTATTGGTCAGATACCGTGCGTAAATCGGTATTGCTTGATGCGAAAGCTGATTTATTGGTGTACGGGAATGCTGAACGGCAAATTGTTGAAATTGCTCATCGCTTGGCGAATGGCGAGTCAATCAGCCAGTTAGTGGGCATTCGCGGTACGGTGCATTTTGTTAAACAGCTTCCTGACGGTTTTGTTTTAAAAGATTCCACCGATATGGATAAGCCTGGTGTGGTAATGTCTGCGGTTGATCCGTACCAAGAGCAGCCCGCTTGTGATACAGCCACAGCATCGAATACCGAGGAGACGGGCGAACACGTCCTGCGGTTTTCTCCTAATTTATTGAAAGGACTTGATCGCGCCAAAACGGCGATCCGTTTACCGGCGTATGAGGCGGTTAAAGATGATCCGATTTTATATGCCCATGCGTCTCGTGTTATGCACGGCGAGACCAATCCCGGCAATGCGAGGACATTGTTACAACAACATGGCCGTCGTTTGGTTTGGATTAATCCACCTCCGATTCCTTTGACGACTAAGGAAATGGACGGCGTGTTTGATTTGCCTTATTCACGTTTGCCACATAAAGCGTATGGCAAGGCTAATGTGCCAGCCTTTGAGATGATCCAGCATTCGGTTAATATCATGCGGGGTTGTTTTGGTGGCTGCACTTTTTGTTCGATTACTGAGCATGAAGGTCGCATTATTCAGAGCCGTTCGGAAGATTCCATCATTCGTGAGATTGAGGCGATACGCGATACCTCGCCGAATTTTACTGGTCATATCTCAGATTTAGGTGGCCCTACGGCTAATATGTATCGCTTAGCGTGTAAAGATGAAAAAATCGAGGCCGCTTGTCGTAAACCCTCTTGCGTGTATCCGGCCATTTGCCCCAATCTCAATACCGATCACAGTCATCTCATTAAATTATATCGTCGCGCTCGTGTCTTGCCGGGTATTAAAAAAATCTTTATTGCATCCGGTCTGCGCTACGATTTAGCCGTAGAATCTCCCGAGTATGTGAAAGAGTTAGTGACTCACCATGTCGGTGGCTATTTAAAAATAGCACCGGAACATACCGAACAAGGGCCGTTATCTAAAATGATGAAGCCGGGTATGGGCACGTATGATCGGTTTAAAGCTTTGTTTGACCAATATTCTAAAGAAGCCGGCAAAGAGCAGTATTTAATTCCGTATTTTATTGCCGCACACCCCGGTACAACCGATGAAGATATGCTGAATTTGGCTGTTTGGTTAAAGCGTAATGGCTTTCGTGCCGATCAAGTCCAAGCGTTTTTACCGTCACCGATGTCGATTGCGACCGCAATGTACCATTCTGGCAAAGATACGCTGCATAAAGTGAGTCGTACGGCGACCGATATTCCGATTCCAAAAAGCGTCAAACAACGCCGCTTGCATAAAGCCTTTTTACGTTATCACGATCCCAAAAATTGGCCCTTATTACGCGAGGCCTTGCAAACTATGGGGCGAGCGGATTTAATTGGCAATGGCAAACGACATCTAGTACCGTCCTTTCAACCTAAACTGGGCACTAGCCCGGCGATGACGACCAAAGCGCAGGTTTTTAAAACGAAATTTACCGGATGGGATAACAACAAGTCCAACGGCAAACATCGTCAACGTGCAGTAGATAAAAAAAAATAGCAGAGACTGTGTGCGAGTAGGCAGATATTTTTAACAACCCTTATTTAGCGAGTGTTTTTATGGAAAAAGTCAAAGTGCTGTTTGTTTGCATGGGCAATATTTGCCGCTCACCGACAGCAGAAGGTGTTTTTACTCAATTAATCAACGATCAGCAATTAGAGGACTATTTTCGGATCGATTCAGCTGGCACTCATGCTTATCATATTGGTGATGCGCCAGATTTGCGCTCACAAAAAGCCGCACGCGAGCGCGGTGTTGATCTCTCTCATTTAAAAGCCAGAAAAGTCACCTATGGTGATTTTGAGGACTTCGATTATATCTTGGCAATGGATGAGGATAATTACAGCATTCTGATGGATGCCTGTCCTAAGTCATATCAAGATAAAATTCACTACTTTCTGGATTATGCAAAGCACTTGGGGGTGCGGGAAGTGCCTGATCCGTATTATGGTGGGATTAATGGCTTTGAGCGCGTGTTGGATTTGATCGAAGAGGCTGCCAACGGATTTTTAACAGACTTGCAAGCCACTGGAAAGTTGCTAGCAAATAGAACAACTTATTGAGGACAAACGATGGCAATTGTTTCAAACACCGTTAATTATCTGCATAACGATATCGCTCTTGAGGCGTTTTTTGCCTATGACACGGCGATAACAGGACGGCGACCTGCCGTATTGATTAATCATGCTTGGGCTGGACGTGATGTCTTTGTCAATGAAAAAGCTGAGTTACTCGCCGGCTTAGGCTATGTTGGTTTTGCTGTTGACATGTATGGCAAAGGTGTTTTAGGTGCCACACCGGAAGAAAACGGTCGCTTGATGCAGCCCTTTATTGATGATCGAGCCTTGTTGTTAGAGCGTCTTTTAGCGGCTGTTAGCGCGGTCAAATTACTGCCTTGGGTGGATGATAGCAAAATCGCGGCGATAGGTTATTGCTTTGGCGGTTTGTGTGTGCTGGATTTGGCGCGAGCCGGTGTTGATGTAAAAGGCGTGGTCAGTTTTCACGGATTGCTGACGGCACCTAAACATAATGCGAATAAATCAATCACCGCCAAAGTCTTGGCTTTACATGGTCATGATGACCCGATGGTGCCTGTTGAACAAGTTGTCGCTTTTGAGCAGGAAATGACTGAAGCCGGAGCGGATTGGCAAGTGTTGAATTTTGGACGCACTATGCACGCTTTTACTAACCCGCAAGCGAACAATCCGGATTTCGGTACTGTGTATCAACCCGATACGGATCGGCGCTCATGGTTGGCAATGCAAAATTTCTTGACGGAACTATTTTTCTAAACATTGACGTGACGATACGCTAAGAACTAGCTTGCTAGTGCCTTTATTTCGTACTTTCAGATCATCATAACTATTCAATTCAGCAGATTTATTTTTATGAAGACACTAAACTCCCTTAAGCTCTCTCAGCGCTTGATAGTATTAATCGCTACCTTTTCAATAGGTTTTTTAATTTACGGGGGCTGGACATATAAGCTGTTTCTGGATCTCAATACTGGATCACTTTATCAACGTATCGTTCTAGGCAAAGATTTTGTCGCTGATATTTTACCGCCCCCACAAAATGTCATGGAAACGTATCTGGTGGGTTTGCAATTGCTCAATGAAGCTGACAGTTTAAAGCGCAAGGCGTTGATGGATAAGCTTAACCAATTAAAGCGCGAGTATGACAGTCGTCATGAATTTTGGCTTAAACAAGTTGACTTAGGTATTGAAAGCACCGCACTGGAAGCGGCAAATAAAGGGGCTCTGGAGGTATTTGAGCTCATACAAAAACAGATAATACCTGCCCTAGAGATAGGCGATGTTCAGACGGCGACAGCGTGGCGTCCTCGTCTTGATCAAGCGTATCTCGATCATGAGCGCAATATCAATGCCCTAGTTATCTTAAGCACGCAGATGAACGCAGACAATCAAGCCGCGCTGGAAAGCTATACGACATCGTCGGTGTTATGGCTGTTAGCTGTGTTTTTATTGACATTGAGTATCGGTTTGGTGATGGCGATAGCGGTGACTCGGGGTGTTATCCAGCAGTTGGGTGGTGATCCCGCTTATATGGCATCTCTTGTAAAACGTTTTGCCAAAGGTGATTTTAGTGAAGATATGCCGCTTAAGACGAATGATAGGCATAGCTTGCTCTATGATTTAAAAATATTACAGAAAATGATCAATACGTTCTCACTGTCTCAACAAGAAATTGTTAATCATCATGCGGCTGGAATGATTAGTGAGATGATGTGGGTAGATGAATTTCCAGGTATTTTTAAAACCTTAGCGGAGCAAATTAATCAATTGATTAAAGCCCATATAGACGTCAATGAGCAAGTGGTCTCGATTATTGGTGAATACGCGCAAGGTGATTTTTCTAGGGATTTAGTGCGCTTGCCGGGAGAACATGAACGGATAAGTGAAGCGGTGGATAGTATTAAATGTGCCTTGCTTGGAATCAGTAAAGAAATAGAATTGTTGGCATCAGCGGCAGCATATGGTGATTTCACTCGGCGTGGTGATGACGCACCGTATCATTTCATTTTTAAAACCATTTTAGTCGATTTGAATAAGCTCGTTGAAACCTGTGATAACGGGTTTGGGGATATTGAGCGTGTTGCTGGAGCACTTGCCAACGGCGATTTAACCCAAACAATAACAAAAAATTATCCCGGCACTTTTGGTACGGTGAGTCAAAGTGTTAATGCAACCGTTGCGTATTTAAAAACACTGGTGAACAAAATCAAACAGGCGTCTGAGACCATCAGTAGCGCGTCCAACGAAATTGCTGTGGGTAATAATACGTTAGCCCATCGAACGGAAGAGCAGGCGGCGAGTATTCAGCAAACCTCATCTAGCATGACGGAACTAATTAGCACTGTTCAGCAAAATACCTTAAGCGCTCAGCAATCTAATGACCTGTCCGAATGTTCAGCAGACATTGCGGCAAAAGGCGTGTTAGTTGTTAGCGAGGTCGTGGAGACGATGAATTCAATCCACGATTCATCACTAAAAATTGTCGAAATTATTTCAGTTATTGACAGTATTGCCTTCCAAACCAATATTTTGGCTTTAAATGCTGCTGTTGAGGCTGCACGAGCGGGGACAGAAGGTCGCGGGTTTGCGGTGGTTGCGGGAGAAGTCCGTAATCTCGCGCAACGCGCCGCTGTTGCTGCCGGACAAATTAAGACGCTCATTAATGATTCGGAAGAAAAAATTGAAGCGGGCAACAAGCTCGCAAACCACGCTGGCGATACCATGAAAGAGATTGTTAATTCCATACAGCAAGTGACTCGAAATATGGCCAGCATATCAGCGGCATCTCTTCAACAAAGTTCCGGTATTACACAAATCAATCAAGCGGTTATTCAGTTGGATGTTACCACACAACAAAATGCGACGTTGGTTGAACAAGCTGCAGCAGCCGCAGAATCTTTGCAAGATCAAGTGCAACAATTGGTTTCGACGGTTGCGGTGTTTAAGGTGGGTTTTGAAGACGCGGCTTCTGCATTTGCTCTTCAAAAATCTGTGTCATCTCCAAACAACAGGCCGCTGAGTGGTGACTCTCAGGTACTCGACAAGGGTATTCTGAACCGACTAGATCAGGCGATACAAAAACATGCCGAATGGAAAACTAAGTTCCGTACGGCAATTAATCACCATGAAAAATTGGATGTAGAGACTATTGCTAAAGATGATTGCTGTGATTTTGGTAAGTTTTTGTATAGTGAAATTGATTCGGGTTTAGGGCAATTATCCAGCTTTCCTAGCTGCTTGGCTACACATACTCAATTTCATCGTGAAGCGGCAAAAGTTGCTCAAGCAATTAATGATGAACATTATCAAGAAGCCCAAAATATGATGGGTGGCGATTCTAGTTTTGTGAATGCCTCGATCGACGTCGGCGTTGCTATTATGCGCTTAAAACAAGATATTTCGCCTGTTGCTGACTTACAGTCGATGCTCGTGCTGCAAACTGAAGCATTACCTGAGAGTGACGAATGGGAGGTGTTTTAGTAAACTTAGTAAGAAGATAAGGATTTCATAAATCTTTAAATGCTTTATGAATTAAAGTCTGCAAATGTGGTGGCTTAAAGTATAATTTCTCGGGTTAGTCTACTGCGCGATCGATAAAGTTTTCATGTGGGTGTTCTAAAAAGACTGGCGAAGGCTTGAGTGTTCAGTCTTAATTTGTATAAAAATAATTGCCTGGGTAAAAATTATGTCTCATTCCAATTCAAAAAATCCTGATCTTGATTGGAGTCAGGTGCGTGAAACGGTAAAGTTGTTGTCGTTATCTGCGGCACAAGTCGAAGCGCTTTTAAAAGAAGGAGATTCGTCTGTCAATACACTAACGGAGTCTTTCACGTCTTTAGCTGATCATATGCAGATAATCAATGGTTATCTGCTGGCTTTAGAATCTTCTGAAATCAGGGAGCAGGCGCTGATTAGTTGCTCTGATACCAGTGAACAAATCCAGACATCTGTGGTGGCTTTTCAGTTTTATGATCGCATGGTGCAATGCTTGCAGCATGTGACATCCATCTTGCTTGGCTTATCTCGTTTGCTGGAAAGTCCGGATCGGCTTTATAATCCAAATGAATGGGGTTGTTTTCAGGATGAGATACGTTCTAGATTTACGATGGAGTCAGAAAGAGTCATGTTTGATGCCATTTTAGATGGCAAAACGATCAACGAGGCTCTGGCTAAAAAAGAATCAAGGCTTAAGGAACAAGAGGACGTTGATAATATTGAATTGTTCTGAAGAAACAGCAGTAGATTTTCAAATCGGTGCTTAAAGAATATTTACTGCTGTTTTAAATCAAAAAACTACGACAGAACAAGTGAATTAAGCGGATAACTTGGTGACAACTTGTTTTAACAAGTTATCTGGTTTGTAAGGTTTTATGATGTAAGACGTAATGCCCGCCTGAATCGCCTCTTTTACTTTCTCGCCCTCAGACGATGACGTTAGCATTATCCAAGGCGGTGCTGTCATCTTAGGATCTTTTTTAAGCTCTTTATAAAGTTCCAGCCCTGTCATACCCGGCATATTCCAATCACAAATCACGACGTTGATTTTAACTTTTTTCATCAACGCGAGGGCTTCTGAGCCGTCGGGCGCATCAAACACGTGAGTAAACCCAGCTTCACGTAAAATAGCTTTGGTCAGAGAGCGGATAGAAGAAGCGTCGTCGACAATTAATATCTTTTTTTGTAACAATTCGAGTGATATGTCCATTTTTCTTCCAAACAATGCTTTTATGGATAACTAATATCACAATCATACTTAGAATCAGCTAAAAAGTGCAATCCATTTTTTAGCTGTTTTGAAAATGTCATAAACTGAACCAGCCATATAAGCCGATTGTCTAGTCTTTACGTTAAGTTAAATTAAGCTCGATGAACGCATTTATTCAGTCAATATCGTTAACTTCCAGTTTTGGGTAAGCGTTTTGTAAGCCGCCTTGAGGGCAATGATTGGCGGTTCTTGTAGACGTTTTTTTATAATTAAGCGGTTCAAAAAAAACCGCAAAATAGCCGCAGTAGCCGCTTAAATGTTTTTTGACATAATTTTTACACATGCAGGGTGTAGGATAATGGCATAGGTGATTTTTCGCATTCTAAAAACGCATACCATTATCCGATGAGCAAAAACGGTTTGCATTATTGTGCACAATTTAAGCAATAGGGCATTATGATATCTATGAATACAGGCTCTAACAGAGAAGTTTTATGAATCATTATTTTCTGATTATTAACGTTGGCAGTACGTCCATTAAGTCACGGTTATTTACAGCTGATTTGCAAACCGCAGCGGCGTTAGCTGCGGATTATGGTGCAGAGGGAGGTATGAGCATTAAAGGTCTAGGCTTGCAAAACGAGTCGCTGACTAAAACCGATCCTAATTGCCATGATACCTGTTCCGCTTTAACTGCGGTGCTATCACTATGGCGGCAGCTAATCACTGAAGCGAATGTGACGCTCAGTGCAATTGGACATCGTGTCGTGCATGGTGCGAGTTGGTTTGATAAAGTTACACCGATAACCCCTGATGTGCTACAGAAGCTGGAGCAATTGGATGGTTACGCACCTTTACACAATCCATTCAATCGATTGGGCATTACGATGGCGGGTGATTATTTTCCAACGAGTCGCCAATTTGCAGTTTTTGATACCGCATTCCATCGACATATTCCCGATTACGCCGGTCGCTATGCCATTCCCGAGCAGTTATCTACCCATGTTGAGTTTTATCGTTATGGTTTTCATGGCATTTCTTGTCAGCATAGTTTATTGGCCGCAGCCAATCTGTTGGGTCAAAAGCCTGAGCAGTTAAATTTAATTGTGTTGCATTTAGGCGGTGGTGCGAGTGCGACGGCGATTGCTAAGGGTATTAGCGTGGATACCTCAATGGGGTTTTCGCCAACAGAAGGCTTAATGATGGCCAGTCGGTGTGGTGATGTAGATCCTATGATTACACTGACCTTACAACGGGAAGGCAAAACATCTGAGCAGCTCGATCACTTGCTTAATCACCAAAGTGGATTACGGGGTATTTGTGGTGATAGCGATATGCGTCGTGTGTTACAGCGAGCTGAACAACAGGATGACGCGGCCCAACTGGCCTTGGCGATGTTTTGTTACCGGATAAAAAAATATATCGGTGCCTATTGTGCGATACTAGGCGAAATTTCAGCATTAGTTTTTACTGGCGGGATTGGTGAGTATGCGGTTACTGTCAGAGAGACAATTTTGACGGGCTTAGAGCCGCTGGGCTTTACACTCAATCCTCAGGAAAACTTACACTGTGTCGGTCAAAATGGTATCGTCAGTGCGTCATCGAGTCGATTCCCTATATTAGTTATACAGGCTGAAGAAGAGCGTGTTTGTGCACAACAAATTTTAACCTACCTGGACGAATAGTCCGCCCTACCTGAAGAGGAAACAACGTGGAACCAAGTAATCCTAATTATCAACTGTCTGCCGAGCTCTTAGAGCGCATGAACGCCTACTGGCGAGCTGCAAACTATCTGTCTGTCGGTCAAATTTATTTGCTAGATAATGCCCTGTTAAAAGAGCCACTGACGCTGGAACATATCAAGCCGCGTTTGTTGGGACATTGGGGAACGACACCGGGTTTAAATTTCATTAATGTGCATTTAAACCGAATTATAAAAGCCTATGATCTAAACATGATTATGTTATGCGGGCCTGGGCACGGCGGCCCTGCTATGTTGGCAAACGGCTGGCTAGAAGGGACGTATAGCGAATATTATCCCAGTATTTCGCAAGACAAAGACGGCATGAAAGCCCTGTTTAAGCAATTCTCTTTCCCAGGTGGTGTACCAAGTCATGTGGCTCCTGAAACGCCAGGGTCTATTCACGAAGGGGGAGAATTAGGTTATGCCTTATCACATGCCTTCGGTACGGTGTTTGATAATCCTGATCTTATCACTTGCTGCGTTGTTGGTGATGGCGAGGCAGAAACGGGTCCTATGGCAGCGGCATGGCATTCTAATAAATTCCTAAATCCCGCTCGTGATGGTGCCGTATTGCCGATTTTACATTTAAACGGCTATAAAATTGCTAATCCAACCTTGTTAAGCCGGATTGATGAAGAAGAGCTATTGCAACTCTTTCAAGGTTATGGCTATCGTCCTTATTTGGTCGAAGGCAGTGATCCTGAAATCGTCCATACCCGTATGGCAAGCGTATTGGATCAATGTGTCGAAGAAATAAAGGCGATCCAGCATGAAGCGCGTAGTGGTAATGCAGAATCGATTAAGCGTCCCTTCTGGCCATTGGTGATTATGCGTACCCCTAAAGGTTGGACTGGCCCTGCCAGCGTTGACGGTAAAAAAACAGAAGATTTCTGGCGTTCACATCAAGTGCCGTTATCTAATTTGGCAGAAAATCCCGAGCATATTGTACTTTTGGAGCGTTGGTTAAAAAGCTATCGTCCCGAAGAATTGTTTGATGAACAAGGTCGTCCATTACCCGAATTATTAGACTTAGCGCCGCTGGAACATAAGCGCATGAGTGATAATCCTAACGCCAACGGTGGTTTGTTGTTACGTGATTTAAAATTGCCAGATTTTCGCAACTATGCCGTTGATGTGCCTTCACCGGGTTCGGTTGATGGCGAAGCAACGCGTGTCATGGGGCGTTTTTTACGTGATGTCATGAAAAACAATCATGAACAAAGCAACTTCCGCATTTTTGGTCCGGATGAAACGTCTTCAAATCGTTGGGATGATGTTTTTGATGCGACATCACGGGTATGGATGGAAAAAATCCTGCCAGAAGATACGAATCTGTCACAGGATGGTCGCGTAATGGAAATTCTGAGTGAGCACACTTGTCAAGGTTGGTTGGAAGGTTATTTGTTGACGGGTCGACATGGCTTCTTCTCGTGCTACGAAGCGTTTATCCACATCGTTGATTCCATGTTTAACCAACATGCCAAATGGCTAAAAACATGCAACCGCATTCCTTGGCGACGTCCGATTGCGTCACTCAATTACTTGTTGACCTCGCATGTGTGGCGTCAAGATCACAATGGTTTTTCACATCAAGACCCTGGCTTTATCGATCATGTCGTCAATAAAAAAGCCGAAGTTATTCGTGTTTATCTGCCACCCGATGCCAACACCTTACTGTCTGTGACGGATCATGTCTTGCGTAGCCGCAATTATGTCAATGTTATCGTCGCTGGCAAACAACCTGCGCCGCAATGGTTGACAATGGATGCCGCTATGAAGCATTGCGAAGCGGGTATTGGCGTTTGGGAATGGGCAAGTAATGATTATGGCGATGAGCCAGATGTGGTTATGGCTTGTGCGGGTGATGTTCCAACTTTAGAAACGCTGGCAGCGGTTGATATTTTGCGTAGCAAAGTACCTGATTTAAAAATCCGCGTCGTCAATGTCGTCAATCTGATGCGTTTGCAACCCGCAAGCGAGCACCCTAATGGCTTGTCGGATCGTGATTTTGATGAGCTGTTTACTAAAAATAAGCCCGTCGTTTTTGCTTATCACGGTTATCCTTGGTTAATTCATCGTCTCGCATACCGTCGCACCAACCATGCGAATCTGCATGTGCGCGGTTACAAAGAAGAAGGTACAACATCAACACCATTTGATATGGTGGTGATGAACGATATGGATCGTTTCCATTTAGCGGCTGATGTGATTGAGCGCGTTCCCAGATTGCGTAACCAAACGGTCTATCTCAAGCAATATATCCGTGACAAATTGATCGACCATAAGCAGTACATTTATAAATACGGCGAAGACATGCCAGAAATCCAAAACTGGCGTTGGCCGTACGGTCATCCGGTAGACGCTAGTCATAGTACAGAAGAATAATCTCCGCGATTACTCGGGCATTGACACACCATTCCGATGGTCTTATCGGGGTGGTGTGTCAGGCTTTAACAACATCTTAAATTTCTCTAAGGGCTAAAGAACCGCTCTTATCCCATTACTTTCAGGCGCTTAAAAGTCGAATTATTACCCAAACCCTCTGCCTGTAATCTCCGATTTTCCCATTACAAAATTCAGTTTAGGTTAAAAGAGTCACATCCTAATTTGTTGCTTGTTGATTAGGCTCAACACGCGGCTTTAATGCCTTAAAAGCAAAAGAAATCAAAAAAATGATATTGGTAAGGGGCCGAAATGTTATAGAATCCGCCAATTTTGAATAACACAGCCTTTTTTCGGCTTACAAAAACAGTGGCTTAAAGTTTTATGCGATGTCCGTTTTGCGCGACTCATGATACCCGAGTGCTTGATTCACGATTAGCTAATGATGGCGATCAAGTGCGCCGTCGCCGCGAATGCGGTGTTTGTAAAGAAAGGTTTACGACATTCGAGCTGGCAGAATTATCCATGCCTCGTGTAGTAAAGCGCGATGGAGTGCGTGAACCATTCGATGAGAACAAACTGCGCTCAGGTATGCTTAAAGCATTGGAAAAGCGACCGGTGGGTAGTGATGCTATCGAAGCGGCGCTTAGCCGAATCAAAAAAGAATTACGTTCTTTGGGTGATCGGGAAATCAACGCTCAAGAACTGGGTGAAAAAGTAATGAAAGAATTAAGTGTGTTAGATCATGTGGCATTTGTGCGCTTTGCCTCGGTGTATCGTAGCTTCCAAGATGTCAGTGAATTTACTGATATGATTGCTCATCTACAAAAGCAATGAACTCGGATACTTTTTATATGGCGCGAGCCCTTCAGCTGGCGACACGCGGACGTTATACCACTGATCCGAATCCTCGCGTTGGCTGTGTTTTGGTTAAAGAGGGGGTAATTATTGGTGAGGGTTGGCATGTTCAAGCCGGTTGCGCTCATGCTGAAGTCGTGGCACTTCAATCAGTAACAGAGGCCCAAGGCGCGACGGCTTATGTGACCCTAGAGCCATGTAGTCATCAGGGCAAAACTCCGCCTTGTTGTGAGGCATTGATTCGGGCCGGCATTCGTCGTGTAGTTGCGGCGATGCAAGATCCTAATCCATTGGTGGCAGGTCGAGGCTTTTCAAGGCTTGAGCAAGCCGGTATTGAAGTGACCGTGGGGGTCTTGCAAGTCGAGGCTCATGCGTTAAATCGCGGATTTATAAAACGCATGACGGAACAGCGTCCGTTTGTGCGTAGTAAATTGGCGATGAGTTTAGATGGGCGTACCGCGTTGGCATCCGGAGAAAGCCAATGGATTACCTCGGCGAGTGCTAGAGCGGATGTGCATCGGTTGCGAGCAGAAAGCTCGGCGATATTAACTGGCATCCATACCGTTCTAGCGGATGATCCAGCATTGAATGCGCGTGTCGATTTTGACGTCGTGCAACCAATGCGCGTGGTTTTAGATAGTCAATTACAAATGCCATTGACGGCACAAATGGCAAGTTTGCAGGGACGCAGCTTGATTCTAACGGGCTCGGAAGATTACCTCAAACAGGAGGCTCTAAGAGCGGTTGGATTTGAAGTTTATCTGTTGCCACTTAAAAAAGGACGGCTCGATTTACACGCGGTGATGTGTTTTTTGGCCACGCAACACGTCAATGAGGTTTGGGTTGAAGCGGGCGCGACACTCAATGGGGCATTACTTGCGGCAGGGCTGATTGATGAGTTGGTGGTGTATATGGCGGCATCGGTGTTGGGCGATCAAGGTCGCGGTTTGTTTCAGCTACCAGAGGTGCTGACGATGGCGGATAAAAAACGCTTCAAATGGCACGATGTGCGGCAGGTCGGTGAAGATTTACGTTTAACTATGACCCCGTTGATTTAATAATACCTTTCTCTAACCACTAAAATCCTTAAAACTATGTTCACAGGCATCATCTTAGCCGTAGGCAAAATTTCCGCCATCGAGCGTAAATCGGGCGATTTTCGTTTAAGCATTGACACCGGCAAATTGCCGCTCAACGACGTACAGTTGGGCGATAGTATTGCGGTTAATGGGGTATGTTTGACGGCTATTCGCTTAGGCAGCCAGTCTTTTTGCGCGGATGTCTCGAATGAAACTTGGTCGAGAACCACATTAAGTGAGGCGGTGCTCGGTACGCCGGTTAATTTGGAGTTGGCTTTGACGCCTGCTACACGCATGGGCGGGCATATTGTGAGCGGTCATGTGGATGGCGTTGGCAAGGTCATTGACAGGAAGCCGGATGGGCGTTCGATTCGTTTTAATATTAAAGCACCTGATGAATTGGCAAAATACATTGCCGAAAAAGGCTCAATCTGCATTAATGGGATTAGTCTGACGGTTAATGATGTGAGCGGTGCTGTTTTTAGTGTCAATATTGTTCCTCATACCTTGAAGGAAACGACCTTAAACGATGCTGCACTGGGTACGTTAGTCAATCTTGAAGTCGATCTTTTGGCGCGGTATATGGAGCGTTTGATGGGCGAGGCCGCTGCGAAAAGTGGCGCAGGCGTTACCGAAATGCTATTAAAAAATAGCGGTTTTTTTGATTAATCCAGAGAAAATCCTTGAATACCATAGAAGAAATTATAGACGATTTACGCCAAGGCAAAATGGTCATTATCATGGACGATGAAGACCGTGAAAATGAAGGCGATCTCGTGATGGCGGCGGCCTATACGCGATCCGAAGATATTAATTTTATGGCGCGTTATGGGCGAGGGCTCATTTGCTTGACGCTGACCAGTGAGCGTTGCCAACAATTGCGCTTGCCTTTAATGGTGAATGAAAACAAAACGTCGCATTCAACTAATTTTACCGTATCGATTGAAGCCGCCACCGGTGTAACCACCGGTATTTCTGCAGCTGACCGAGCGCGTACGGTGCAATGTGCGGTGGCTTCTAACGCAGTCGCAGATGATTTAGTGCAGCCGGGGCATATTTTTCCCTTAATGGCGCAAGCAGGTGGTGTGTTAAATCGTGCCGGTCATACCGAAGCGGGCTGTGATTTGGCGAGATTGGCCGGCGTGGAACCTGCGGCAGTGATTGTTGAGATACTCAATGAAGATGGCAGTATGGCGAGACGACCCGATTTGGAAGTGTTTGCCGAGCAGCATCAGCTAAAAATGGGTACTATTGCTGATTTAATTCATTACCGCATTCAAAACGAAAACACCCTAGAGCGTATTGGCGAATGTGCGTACCCCACCGAATTTGGTGATTTTCGTTTATACACCTATCAAGATCGTAACGACAACAACTTACATCTCGCTTTGGTGATGGGGCAAGTGTCTGGAGATGAACCTATTTTGGTCAGAGTTCATGCGCGAAATTTATTAGATGATGTGCTTTCTTCTAAGCGTAGCGATTGCCATATGCCGATTCGACTAGCCATGCAGAAAATCGCCGAGGCGGGACGCGGCGTTTTGGTTGTGGTGCGTCAAAATGAGACCAATAAAATGCTGGCGGAACTGATTCATAGCTATCAATTACAGGATAACGGCATTGTGGGTTCGGTTTATGGTCAAGACGTGGTCGATTGGCGAACGACCGGTACGGGGGCGAGAATCTTGGCAGATTTGGGGGTGCGAAAACTCAAAGTATTAGGCGCACAAAAAAAATATGTGGCACTCTCAGGTTTTGCCTTAGAAGTCGCCGAGCATGTCGGTTGATTTTTTAACTTATTGTTTTAGAGAAAATTTATGTCAAAAATAAAAACCTTTGAAGGTGTTTTTTCCGCACAAGACAGCACGTTTTGTCTCGTTGCTTCGCGTTTTAACAGTTTTATTGTGGAGCAATTGGAGGCCGGCGCTATCGATGCGTTGGTGCGTCATGGTGCCAATAAAGACGCGATTCATTTAGTTAAAGCCCCCGGTGCGTTTGAATTACCTATGGTGGTGCAACGTATCGCGGCGAGTAAAAAATATGATGCGATTATTGCCTTAGGGGCGGTTATTCGCGGGGGTACACCGCATTTTGAATATGTTGCTGGAGAGTGCGTGAAGGGTTTGGCGCATGTGGCTTTGCAATACGATGTTCCCGTGAGTTTTGGCGTGTTGACAGTCGATAGTATCGAGCAAGCGATTGAGCGAGCCGGTACAAAAGCCGGTAACAAAGGCGCGGAAGCGGCGTTGTCTGCTATCGAAATGGTTAGTTTGTTTAAGAGTTTGGCCGTCTGATGAGTATGGCACGGAGTAATGCTCGTAAAGCGGCGGTACAAGCCCTGTATCAGTGGCAAATGACGGGGCAGAATATCAATTTGATCGAGCAGCAATTTGCCGAAGAAGATCGTCTTAAGGATGCCCAAAAAAGTTATTTTAAAGAATTATTACACGGTGTTCCCGAGCATTTAGGGGTGATTGATCAAGCCTTAAGTCAATTTGTTGATCGTCCCGTTGATGCGGTTGATCCGGTAGAGCGTGCGGTGTTGCGGTTAGGGGTTTATGAGTTACTGTTTCGGCTGAATATGCCGTATCGAGTGGTCATAAATGAATCGATAAACCTCGCTAAATGCTTTGGTGCCGATGGTAGCCATAAATATGTTAATGGCATTCTCGATAAAATTGCCCAGATTCAGCGAGCTGTGGAAATTAAGGCTAAAGCAGAAGCTAAATAAGGTGTTGATGAACTCAATCATGTCATTGTGTGCTATTGGAATGTGTCATGGCACTCGGTGAATTTGCGCTTATTCAGCACTATTTTTCCCAGCAAGCGGTTAAGCATCCTGCTACACGCTTGGGTATTGGTGATGATTGTGCGTTATTAGCAATTCCTGAGGGTTATGAATTAGCTCTTACCACCGATACGATGGTTGAGCAGGTTCATTTTTTTAGAGAGGCTGATCCCGAGTTGCTAGGTCATAAGCTATTAGCCGTTAATTTAAGTGATCTGGCTGCAATGGGGGCCAAGCCTTTAGCGGCGACTTTAGCTATGACGCTGCCTAAAGTGGATGAGAGCTGGCTTGCTGCGTTTACCAAAGGTTTTATGGCATTGGCAGAGCGTTATCAGCTGGAATTGATCGGTGGGGATACGACGGCAGGTTCTTTGACCTTAACCGTGCAAGCACTAGGCTTAGTCCCTAATGGTCAGGCATTATTGCGCTCTTGTGCAAAAATAGGTGATGCTATTTTTTTGAGTGGCAATCTTGGCGATGCCGGTTTAGGGCTAAAAATTACCCAAGGTTATCATGCACTGGAATCTGAATATGCTTTAGCGCGATTTAATACCCCGATGCCCCGTGTCGAAACAGGTTTAGCATTGCGGGGTATTGCCAATGCGTGTATTGATGTGTCCGATGGTTTGGCGGGTGATCTGGGACATATTCTTGAGCAAAGCAAAGTGGGTGCTTGTTTGGATTGGGAGGCCTTGCCGTTATCTGCCGCCGTGTTGGCTTATGTAGCAAGTACCGGCGATTGGACTATGCCCTTGTTTGCGGGTGATGATTACGAACTTTGTTTTACCGTCAGTCAGGAAAATCTAGGTAACGTCCCTGCTTCGTGTCGAAAAATAGGTCAAATTGATGCGGAGCAAGGCTTGCGTTTGAAAAAATCGGGTGTTATTCATTCTTTGCAAGGTAGGGCTTATGAGCATTTTTCTTAACACGGTTGGTAAAAATCAGCTGACGCCTAAAGAAATTTTACACGACCCTGTGTTATTTTTAGCCTTCGGTTTTGGCTCGGGGCTTGCCAAAAAAGCCCCTGGGACGTTTGGTACTTTAGCCGCTATGCCCGTGTATGGTTTGTTACTGCAAACCAATGATTGGCTGTACAGTGTTCTTACTGTGTTGGCTACGCTAATAGGCATCTGGATATGTGGTGTGGCGGCAAAAAAGCTTGAAGAGCATGATTTTGGTGGAATTGTTTGGGATGAGATTGCAGGTTTTTTGATTACAATGTGGCTAATTCCGTTTACTTGGTCGACATTAATCGGTGGATTTATTTTGTTCAGATTTTTTGATATTCTCAAGCCTTGGCCTATTAAAGTCGTCGATAAGCGCGTTGCAGGCGGCTTGGGAATTATGCTGGATGATGTTTTAGCGGGTATTTTTGCCGCCGTCGTTCTGCGTTTTGTACTCCATTTGGGTTGGCTTGGCTAAGGATACTTGCTCCGTGTAGCGAGCATCTTTCTTAAATTCAATAATTTAGGTTGCTAAACTTAAAAATATCTTTATAATGCTGTAAATCAATCGCGGGGTGGAGCAGCTTGGTAGCTCGTCGGGCTCATAACCCGAAGGTCGTAGGTTCAAATCCTGCCCCCGCTACCAGACAAAAAAGCCCCTTTATGGGGTTTTTTATTTTGCGGCCTTCAGTCATTGGACGCTGACAACTGAATGTTAAAGTAAGAGCCTATGGCTCTTTTTTTTTGTGTAGTTGTTAGGATTTCAGCTAATTATTGATAATAATTAGGTTTGCAGACTAAATAATGCACATCACGTTGTATCAGGTGCTAAAAAATTGACTGAAGTTATTTACAGCCTAGGCTGATTGCAAGCGAACACGTTTTAAAGTGAGGAAAAAATGAAGCAGGCTCCCGAGCATTTGATCAACTTGATCGAGCCAGTTGTTGAAGGTTTAGGTTATGAATGCGTTGGTATTGAATATAATCCACACCCTAAGCACGGCTGTTTAAGGATTTATATTGATAGCGAAAACGGAATCTTAGTTGATGATTGCTCGAAGGTCAGTCATCAAGTCAGTGGTGTGCTCGATGTGGAAGACCCGATACCTGGCTATTATAGTTTGGAAATATCATCTCCCGGTGACGATCGCCCATTTTTTAAAATTAGCCAATTTGAACGATTTATTGGCAGTACCGTATTAGTCAATTTGTTTATGCCAATCGCGGGGCGCAAAAAAATAAAAGGGCTAATTGAAAAAGTCGATGGTGAAATAATTACTCTTAAAGAAGCCGATACTATTTATGATGTGCCGTTTAGCGCAATGAGCAAAGCGCGGTTAGTGCCTGATTTCAATTTATTAAGCGAGCAAAAAGGAGTTAGAAATGGCAAATAAAGAAATTTTATTGGTAGTGGAGGTCTTCTCCAACGAAAAAGAAATAGATAAGGAAGTTGTTTTCCACGCAATAGAGTCTGCTCTGGAAGCGGCGACTATTAAGCGTAATGTTAATCAAATCAAAGCACGCGTTGAAATTAATAGAAAAACAGGTGATTACAAAACGTATCGGCAATGGGACGTCGTAGCGCCCAATCCAGCTTGCGCTGGGGATGTTGAATTTCCTACGACACAGGTGTTATTGGAAGTTGCTCAATTGGATAATGCGGATGTAAAAGTGGGCGATTTGATTGAAGAAGAAATTGATTCAGTCGATTTTGGGCGTATCGCCGCACAACACGCCAAACAAGCCATCATTCAAAAAGTCAGAGAAGCTGAACGCAAAAAAATTGTTGATGCGTATAAATCCAGAGTCGGTGAATTAGTCACTGGCATCGTTAAACGTATTGAAAAAGGGAGCGTGTTTTTGGACTTAGGCGGGCATGTTGAAGCTTATATCGCCAAAGAAGATATGATTCCCCGTGAGCCTATACGTATTGGTGATCGGATTAGAGGTTATTTAAAAGATGTTCGGTTGGAAATGCGGGGGCCGCAATTGTTTGTCAGTCGCACCGCGCCAGAATTACTCATTGCTTTATTTCGCTTAGAAGTACCTGAGGTCGGTGAGGGGATGATTTCGGTCATGGGCGCAGCTCGCGACCCCGGCTCTCGAGCCAAGTTGGCGGTTAGAAGCAATGATCCACGCTTAGATCCGGTTGGCTCTTGTGTGGGAATGCGTGGTGCGCGGGTACAGTCGGTTACGAATGAATTAGCGGGCGAGCGCGTCGATATTATTCTCTGGAATCCCAGCGAAGCGCAGTTCGTTATTAATGCCATGTCGCCTGCGGAAATTCAGTCCATCATTGTTGATGAAGACAAACACAGCATGGATTTAGCGGTCAATTCTGACAATTTATCTCAAGCAATTGGTCGTGGCGGACAAAATGTGCGTTTAGCCTCTCAATTAACCGGTTGGGAATTAAACGTTATTGATGCCTCTAAAGCGAATTTGAACAGTGAAGCAGAGCTTTTGAAGGTCAAGCAATTGTTTGTCGATCAATTAGATGTTGACGATGATGTCGCCATGATTTTGGCTGAGGTCGGCTTTAACACGGTTGAAGAAATTGCTTATGTGCCGGTCAGCGAAATGCTGGAAATTGAAGGATTTGATGAAGATTTAGTTAATGAATTAAGAAGTCGGGCTAAGGATGCGCTACTCATCAGCGCAATCGCCGCCGAAGAAAAGATGGAAACCGTACATCCCGCACAAGATTTGCTGGATATGTCGGGTATGGATGATGATTTGGCGTACGAGTTGGCAAATCAAGGCATTATTACCATGGATGATTTAGCAGAGCAGTCGGTAGATGATTTGTTAAGTATTCAAGGTATGGATGAAGATAGGGCAGCAAAACTGATTATGAAGGCTCGTGAGCCTTGGTTTGCTTAAGGTGTATGGCGCGAGAAGGGGTAGGATATGAGTGATAAAACAGTACGACAATTAGCTGAAGTAGTAAAAATTCCTCTGGAGAAATTGTTAGAGCAGTTGAAAGAGGCCGGATTGTCGGCTAATTCCGCTGACGACGTCATTTCCGAAGAGGAAAAAATGCAATTATTAGGGCATTTGCGTAAACGTCATGGTAAAGCAGAAGGTGGCACCGGAAATTCACCTAAACGGGTGACTTTAGAGCGTCGCAAAGTTATGGAGATTAAACAGTCGACTGCACCTGGAAGTTCGACTAAAACGATCAGCGTTGAAGTGCGTAAGAAAAAAACTTATATCAAGCGTCCGGAAAACATAGGCTCAGAAGAGAATAAGCCCGCAGATATTATTCATCCCGGCGAGGATGGCGAGCTGTCAAAAACGCTAGAGCCGCTAGTTATGGAGGCATCAGAAATGGACGAGATAGCGACTGATATGCCGGTGGCCGTTGAGCTTGAGGTATCACCTGAGCTAACAAACTCGGCATCAGACGCATCCGAGATGGGTGTCGAAGAACACGTACTAAGCGAGTCTGAAACCAATACTGAGCAAACACCAGAACTTAAAACAGTGTCAGCGCTTACCGATGAACAGGATGACAAGGTGTATGTCGATCATGTCGCGCCACTACTAGGGCTAGAAATTGACTCGGATTTAGATTCAGACCCCGAAGAAAAATTTGCCACGGTGAAAGTCAAAGAAGATAAAAAAATCAAACAAGATAAACCGGTTAAAGCAAAAGAGTCTGACGAGGCCAGAAAAAAACTTCAGGAGAAAGAGCGACGCCTCGAAGAATCCATTAAGAAAAATGCCGATAAAGTAAGGCAGCAAGCGGCGGCAAAGCAGGATGTCTTGCACAAAAAGAAACAAGAAGAGGGCGCACAGCGGACACCTGGCAAAGACAATAAGAAGGGTAAGAAGAAAGGTAAACAAACTTCACGCGCTCCTGTGCAATCAGATAATCAGCATCGTTTTGAAATGCCTGTTGCACCTATCGTTAAAGAGGTGACTATACCAGAAATGATCATTGTTTCTGATTTAGCGCAAAAAATGAGCGTTAAGGCGGCATTAGTCATTAAGCATCTAATGAAGCTGGGCATTATGGCAACGATCAACCAAAGTATTGACCAAGAAACGGCGGCAATCCTAGTTGAAGAAATGGGGCATAAACCCATTATGCAAAGTGATGATGATCTCGAACAAGAAATGCTCGCTGAGGCAATGGAAGAAGTGACACACGCAGCGTTGCCGCGTGCGCCTATTGTGACCATTATGGGGCATGTCGATCATGGTAAAACCTCATTATTAGACTATATCCGCAAGACGCGAGTGGCCTTAGGTGAGGCGGGTGGTATTACCCAGCATATTGGTGCCTACCAAGTCAAAACGGATCACGGCTCGGTTACCTTTTTAGATACCCCAGGTCACGCGGCGTTTACTGCCATGCGGGCGCGTGGTGCCGATGTTACCGATGTCGTTATCGTTGTTGTTGCGGCGGATGATGGTGTGATGCCGCAAACAAAAGAAGCGGTCGATCATGCAAGAGCTGCAAATGTGCCCATTATTGTTGCGATCAACAAGATCGATAAGCCCGATGCCAACCCTGATAAAGTGATGCAGGAATTATCTGCCATTAATGTCTTGGCTGAAGAATGGGGTGGTGATGTGCAATTCCTAAAAATATCTGCCAAAACAGGGCAGGGCATTGATGATTTAATCGAGGCTCTGATTGTTCAAACAGAAATTTTAGAGCTGAAAGCACCGGTATTAGGCGCGGCATCGGGTATTGTTATCGAGTCACGATTGGATAAAGGGCGCGGTGCTGTGGCAACCGTATTGATACAAAAAGGCACCTTGGAAAACGGACAAATGATCTTATGTGGTCATGAATACGGTCGCGTTCGTGCCATGTTCAATGAAAATGGTAAAGTCATTAAAGAAGCCGGGCCTAGTGAGCCGGTTGAAATTCTAGGATTATCAGGTACGCCTAATGCCGGCGATGAGTTTTTAGTCGTTCAAAATGAGCGTGTCGCCAAAGAATTGGCTAAACATCGTGAAGATCGCAAGCGTCTCAAACGTCATGCCGAAGATGTTACCTCATTAGATGATATTTTCAGTCGCATGAAATCGGGTGAATTGGCGAGTGTTAATCTCGTTTTAAAAACAGATGTACAAGGCAGTTTGGAAGCTTTGCGTAGCTCATTGGTTAGTCTCTCCAATGATGAGGTAGAAGTGAAAGTAGTCTACGGCGGCGTGGGTGGCATTAACGAAAGTGATGCTAATCTGGCATTTACCTCAGGAGCCATATTAATAGGCTTCAATGTCCGTGCGGATGCAACAGCACGAAAAATGATTGAGGAAAAAGGCATAGACCTACACTATTACAGCATCATCTACGAAGCTATTGATGAAGTAAAACGTTCTATCAGTGGTATGTTAGCGCCTGAAATCAAAGAAACCATCGTTGGTTTAGCGGAAGTGCGTGACGTCTTTAAATCACCAAAATTTGGTGCAATTGCCGGCTGTATGGTTGTCGATGGCTATGTCAAGAGAAATCTACCTATTCGGGTATTGCGTAATAACGTGGTTATTTTTGAAGGTCAATTAGAATCGTTGCGTCGCTTCAAAGATGATGCGGCTGAAGTCAAAATGGGCATGGAATGCGGTATCGGTGTGAAAAATTACAACGATGTCCAAGCGGGCGATCAAATCGAAGTCTTTGAGCGTACCGAAGTCAGACGGGTGTTGTAATCATGGCAAAGGAATTTGGCAGAAATGCTCGTGTCTCCTCGCAAATGCAAAAAGAGCTCTCCTTGATTTTGCAGCGTGATATTGAGGACTCCAGATTAGGCTTTGTGACCATTAATGAAGTTGAAGTTTCAAAGGATTTGGCTGTGGCAAAGATTTATGTCACGGTCTTAAATGCGGACTCAGAAGCTAAACGTGCTAATGTTAAATGCTTAAATGAAATAGCTCCGATGATTCGTCACCAATTAGCGCAACGTATGCGTCTGCGTCATATTTCTGAGCTACGTTTTTATTATGATGATTCATTTGATACCGGTATGCGTGTCGCTGAATTATTAATTGGCTTAGAAAAGCCTAATACCGATACGGAAGAGAACTCAGCGGAATGAGTAAACGTAAATCCGGGCGCAATGTGCATGGCATCGTGTTGTTGGATAAACGCTTAGGGGTTTCATCCAACAAGGCTCTGCAAGAAGTACGTAAACTATTTAACGCCAATAAAGCAGGACATACCGGAAGTCTCGATCCTTTAGCGACGGGATTGCTGCCTTTATGTTTTGGTGAAGCGACCAAAGTTTCCGCATTGATGCTCGATGATGACAAACGCTACCAGGTTGATATTCAGTTAGGTGTCATGACGGATACGGGTGACGCTGAAGGCAGTATCATTAAAACGTGTCCTGTACCCACGTTATCACTTACTGAATTAACAGTTTGCTTACAGCGTTTTACTGGTCCGATAGAGCAAATCCCGCCGATGTATTCTGCCTTAAAGCATCAGGGTAGAAAACTGTATGAGCTGGCACGAGCTGGTGAAACTGTTGATCGACCGGCACGCTCTATTACCATTTATGCCTTGCAATTGCTGGCTTTTACGGGTGACTTGTTGACTTTAGATGTTCGTTGTTCCAAAGGCACTTATATCCGATCACTGGCGGAAGATTTGGGACACGCTTTGAATACTTGCGCCACCGTAACGGCATTACGCCGCTTGGCAGCCGGACAATTTAAGATTGCTGATGCGTTAACGCTGGATGAGTTGATGACGCTGGATGAATCCGCACTGGCTCAGCGCTTGCTGCCAGCTGATGTGCCTTTGATGTCGTTACCGTCTATCCTGTTATCTTCCGAGCAAGCGCAGTCTATTCGCTATGGTCAAGCCATTACTTATCCTGATGCTCGTGATGGCAGACTTCGCTTGTATCATGAGGCAATGTTTTTGGGGTTGGGAGAAAAGCGATTGGATGGTAAAATAGCCCCGAAAAAATTGTTTAATTTTAACGACGTGACCTCGTAAACCAACTCATATTTGCGAAGCTGCTAAAATCGTAGCTTCGCGAGCCTCCCCTGCGCTGCACCCTATCGCGGAGCAGGATTTTCTGAAGTCGTCATGTGGCGGCTTTGTTTTTTTATTTTTGATCTTATAGGGATTATCAATGCCTTTTACCGCAGAACAAAAAAAATCGGTTGTGGAAGCTTATCGCTTATCTGAAACCGATACCGGCTCACCTGAAGTCCAGGTGGCTTTATTAACTGCTCATATTCTTCATTTAACCCCGCATTTTGCGGCGCACAAAAAAGACAACCATTCGCGTCGTGGTTTATTACGCATGGTTAATCAACGTCGTAAGTTACTGGATTATCTAAAAAATAAAGACAGTAGCCGTTACCGTTCGTTGATTGAGCGTCTTGGTTTACGTAAGTAAGCTTATCTTAAAAACGGCACGTCGGACGTGCCGTTTTTGTTGCAGGTCGGGATTAAATTTATAATCCATACACACTCTTTAAACCAACCTACGCAAAGGAACCCCATAGTGAATCCTATTAGGAAAGAATTTCAATACGGCGATCAAAAAGTTACGCTTGAAACGGGTGAAATCGCCCGTCAGGCTGATGGTGCTGTGATGATTGATGTTGACGGTACGACATTACTGGTTACCGTTGTCGGTAAAAAAGAAGCCAATGGTGGCGACTTTTTCCCATTAACTGTGAATTATCAAGAAAAAGCCTATGCCGCCGGAAAAATTCCGGGTGGCTTTTTTAAGAGAGAAGGTAGACCTTCTGAGCAAGAGACTTTAACGTCCCGATTGATAGACAGACCTATTCGTCCGCTTTTTCCTGAAGGTTATACCAATGAAGTTCAAATTGTAGCGACCGTTATCTCGCTCAATCCCGATGTCGACCCAGAAATTCCCGCATTATTAGGTGCGTCTGCTGCGTTGGCGGTGTCGGGTTTGCCTTTCAACGGACCGATTGGTGCGAGTTGCGTAGGTTATCAAGATGGGTCTTATTTATTAAATCCCTCACCGACTACGTTAAAGGACTCTGATTTAATTTTAGTCGTCGCAGGTACCGCACAAGCCGTATTGATGGTCGAATCAGAGGCCAAAGGGCTTTCAGAAGAAATTATGTTGGGTGCTGT
Source organism: uncultured Methylococcaceae bacterium (assembly GCA_903945375.1). GTDB lineage: Bacteria > Pseudomonadota > Gammaproteobacteria > Methylococcales > Methylomonadaceae > Methylovulum. The sequence continues at coordinate 82,775 of CAJAVP010000011.1, forward strand.
TTTGTTTGGTCATCAACAAATGCAAGTCGCCATCAACGCTATCAATGAATTTGCCAATGCAGCTGGCAAAGGTGTTGTGGAATGGATTGCACCTGAAGCTAAGCATGAATTAGTTGAATTAGTGACAGCTGAAGTCTCTGAAAGCATTGCCGCTGCCTACCAAGTGCCTGAAAAATTGATTAGACAAGAGCAACTTAAAGCGATTAGAAACGCCGTTGTCGAAAAACTCACCGCCGATAGTGACTATGCCACTAACGATATTCGCAGCATTATTGAACATCTTGAATACCGCATTGTTCGCAATGCTATTTTGGATGACGGTAAACGAATTGACGGCAGGGCGCTGGACTCTATTAGACCCATTAGCGTTAGAACTGGCGTATTACCGAGAACCCACGGTTCAGCTTTATTTACCCGAGGCGAAACACAGGCTTTAGTTGTTGCCACCTTAGGTACGCAACGTGATGCACAGATTATTGATGCCTTAGCGGGTGAATATAAAGAACCGTTTATGTTGCATTACAATTTTCCTCCATTCAGTGTCGGTGAAACCGGACAAGTTGGCTCACCTAAACGTCGCGAAATTGGTCATGGTCGTTTGGCAAAACGCGGGGTTGCAGCGGTATTGCCAAATATGGACGAATTTCCTTATACCATTCGTGTTGTGTCTGAAATAACCGAATCAAATGGCTCTAGCTCAATGGCCTCTGTATGCGGGAGTTCATTAGCATTAATGGATGCCGGTGTACCCATCAGTGCGCCAGTGGCCGGCATTGCGATGGGATTGATTAAAGAAGGCGAGCGTTTTGCCGTATTGTCCGACATCATGGGCGACGAAGATCATCTTGGCGATATGGATTTTAAAGTGGCGGGTTCAGAGCAGGGCATTACCGCGCTACAAATGGATATCAAAATTGATGGTATTACCGCAGAAATTATGCAAACGGCATTGGCACAAGCCAAACACGGGCGTTTGCATATTCTAGGAGAAATGAACAAAGCCTTATCAACAACCCGCGAGGAAATGTCTGATTTTGCACCGCGTATCATTACCTTCAAAATTGACCCAAGCAAAATTCGTGAAGTAATCGGCAAAGGTGGTGCGACTATACGCGGCATTACGGAAATAACCGGTGCCAGTGTTGATTTAACAGACGATGGTATCGTTAAAATCGCCTCAGTGGATAAAGCCGCTGGTGAAGAAGCGCGTCGTTTAATTGAAGAGATTACTGAAGAAGTAGAAGTTGGCAAAATTTATGAAGGCAAGGTCGTCAGATTGATGGATTTTGGCGCGTTTGTTACTATCTTGCCAGGCAAAGACGGATTGGTGCATATCTCACAAATCTCAGATGAGCATGTTGATAAAGTCAGCGACAAACTGAACGAGGGCGATATGGTTAAAGTTAAAGTGCTTGAGATTGACCGTCAAGGGCGTGTGCGTCTCAGTATGAAAGAAGCAGAAAAAGAGTAATCAAAGTATTACTCGCTAGCAAAGAAAAGGGCTGAAAAGCCCTTTTTTTATGTGGCTGAATACACAAACTTAATGTAAATCAAGGAAGTAAATCGTGATGACTTTGTTGTGCTCTTGTTGTTAAATTTTGCAAGGTCAATTCAGCTTGTTGCAGTAAATTTTGCCGTAAGGTCTCATTTTTGGTGAGCATTAAGATAGCATCTACCCATTTTGAGGGCTCTAAATCCACAATCAAGCCATCTTGTCCGTTTGTAATGACGTCGGCACAGGCGGTGTTAGGTGAATAAATCCCCACAGCTTGACAGCGGGTAATATCAAAAAACTTGGTATACGAACGAGCTCGATTAAAATCGACATCCAGCAGTGGATTAAGGCCAATATGATACTGCCGCATGGCGATAAATGACTGATAGTTAATCCATTTCATGGGGTGAATAACGGATGTTCTTGGCAAGTGTTTAAACAGCCGAGAAACCTCTTGTCCGCCGATAATTTCAAATGCCACATTCGTATCGCGCTGTAAAACTTCAGCGACGATGGGTTGTAACCAGCGAATATCCGCAGAATGTGAGGCAGAGCCATGATAAAACAGACCGCGCAAATCCGTAGCGTTAGCTACGCTGGTTGGCATAACCAAGCGAGGCTGCCAGCTTGCATATTTTTGTTGTAAATACGGTGAGGAAACCCAAAGTGTGACTTTTTGTCTTTTTAGCCAGCCTAGGCGAGAGGCCGACAAACGAATAAGTTTCAAGCGATACCGCCAAGGCATATCGGCAAATGCGTGTAAATCCAATACATCGTCATCTATGAAAAAGATCAAGGCACGTAATTGTCGGCGTACCAATCGAATCAATCTTGCCCATCGCGGTGGGACATAACGGACTAAGACGACGATGGCACCACTTAATTCTGCGATACTGGGTAAATCTGTAAATCGACAACGGATAATCTCGTAAGTGGATGTTGAAAAAACCGGTAAAATAAAAAAATCGCTAGAGGGGTTCGCTTGTTCTTCAACAATATAAACTCTGGGTTTTATTGAATTAATGGTCATCGTCAAAATACTCAGCTCTCGTGCACGTTTTTATTGATTTAGGCTCACAATTTGTTCAATTCAGTGGTCAGCTGTTGAGTATCCAGTTCTTTTTCCCATTTAGCCGCCACAATCGCAGCCACGCCATTGCCAATTAAATTGGTAAGGGCGCGTGCTTCCGACATAAAGCGATCAACACCCAGAATTAGGGCTAAACCAGCAACGGGAATAGCAGGAACGGCGGTTAGGGTTGCTGCTAAGGTGATAAAGCCACTACCCGTTACACCAGCGGCACCTTTTGAGGTTAATAGCAATACGCCCAATAAGGTCAACTCTTGGCTGATAGTTAAAGGGGTATTAGTGGCTTGGGCGACAAAAATTGCCGCCATTGATAAATAAATAGAGGTTCCATCTAGGTTAAATGAATAACCGGTTGGAATGACTAAGCCCACGACGGATTTTGAACAACCTAATTGCTCTAATTTGAGCATGATTCTAGGAAGAACGGATTCCGATGAAGAAGTGCCTAAGACTATCAATAATTCGTCTTTAATATAGCGGATAAGTTTGTACAGGTTAAATCCGGCTAATCGGGCAATTAAACCTAACACAATGAAAACAAATAAAAAACACGTCAAATAAAAGCAAGCCATTAATTTGGCTAGGGGCAATAATGAAGCCAAACCATAATGACCTATCGTGTATGCCATTGCGCCAAATGCGCCGAGGGGCGCGAGCTTCATAAGGGATTCAACCATAACAAACAGAACTTTTGCTACCGCTTGTATAAAACTCAATACAGGAGCGCCGATCTCTTGCGTCGTAGCCAGCGCAAAGCCAAACAATAAGGAAAATAATAAGACTTGCAAAATATCGCCTTTTGCAAACGCCTCAACAGCACTACTGGGAATAATATTGAGCAAAAAATTAGCGGTTGAACTGGGCTTTACCGATTCGGTGTAAGTATGAAGACCACTGGTATCTAAGTGGCTTGCATCAATATTCATACCCACGCCAGGTTCAAGCACATGAACCACCAAAAGCCCAATAGCTAACGCCAACGTACTGACGATTTCAAAATAAAATAAGGCTTTAATACCCACACGACTCACTTTGCCCATATCTTTCATGCCGGCAATACCGGTAACCACGGTGCAAAAAATAATCGGCGCAATAATCATTTTGATCAGTTTGATAAATCCGTCACCTAAAGGCTTCATTGCCACAGCGGTTTCAGCGTAAAAATGACCGAATAAAACGCCCGCTATAATAGCAATCAGAACTTGGCAATAGAGATACTGATAGAAATTTTTAATAGTCATTGATGATAGGTCGTGTCTTAAATGAACGCTACCTGCATTGAATGGTAGGGATTAGCCATTATTTCATCCAGCGTAATCGATTGGCATTGCTTACCACTGTCAATGAAGACATGGCCATAGCCGCTCCGGCAATCATCGGATTCAATAACACCCCAAACAATGGATAGAGTAAGCCGGCGGCAACTGGAATGCTGATCGTATTGTAAAAAAAAGCCCCCATTAGATTTTGCTTGATATTGGTCACGGTGGCTTTAGATAAGCCGATTATCTCGGGTATTTTGAATAAAGAACCTTGTAAAATCACAATATCCGCACTTTCTATCGCCACATCTGTTCCGGTGCCGATAGCCATGCCAACATTGGCTTGAGCTAAGGCGGGAGCATCATTAATGCCATCACCGACCATGCCGACAATTTCACCTTGTTCTTGTAAGGTTTTAACGAGCTGTGCTTTATCTTGTGGTAATACTTGGGCTTTCACTTCAAAAATGCCGGCTTGTTTAGCTATCGCTTGAGCCGTGATGGGATTATCACCCGTTACCATGATGATACGAATCCCTTGGTTTTTAAGTTGTTCTACAGCGGCAAAAGAGTCTTTTTTGATAGGATCGGCGACGGCAATAATACCGACAAGACGACCTGCGATTGCCAGTAACATCGGGGTTTGACCCAAGGCGGATAGGGCTTCAAGACGAACATCAATATTTAAAGGGATAGCATAGCTTGCCATTAGCGCTTGATTTCCCAACAACAGCTGTTGTTCTTGGTAATAGGCACTGACACCAAAACCAGCAATGGCTTCAAAGCGTGTCATTTTTTCAAGTTTTAGCTGTTGTTGTTCTGCTGCCTTGAGAATACTTGCGGCTAAGGGGTGTTCAGAGCTGGATTCGAGGCTGGCGGCTAATTGCAAAATCCGCGCTTCATCCAGATCGCAGAGTGATTCTATTGCGGTAACAACCGGTTTACCCTCAGTAATCGTACCGGTTTTATCGAGTACCACGCAGGTTAATTTCCCCGCTGTTTGCAGCGCATCGCCGTTACGGATCAATATGCCAGATTGAGCGGCTCGACCCACGGCAACCATAATAGAAATCGGGGTTGCCAACCCGAGAGCGCAGGGGCAGGCAATCACTAAAACGGTCATGGAGGTGACGAACGCATAAGCCAATGAAGGCTCAGGGCCAACGAGAGACCAGATGACAAAAGTAAGCAGCGAGATAGCCACAACAACGGGCACAAAGACCGCTGAGATTTTATCGACCAGTTTGGCGATTTCAGGTTTGCTGCTTTGCGCTTGACGGACGCTGTTGATGATTTGCGCTAATGCCGTATCACGACCAATGCGCGTGGCAGTGAACAGGAAACTGCCGGTTTGATTCATTGTGCCTGCGACAACGGTTGCGCCAATTGTTTTTTCTACCGGCAACGATTCGCCAGTCAACATAGATTCGTCAATGCTGGAATGACCTTCCTGTACGACGCCATCTACCGGTATTTTTTCGCCAGGTCTAACACGTAAGACGTCGCCTAAACCCACTTGTTCGATGGGAATATCCTGCTCCTCGCCATTTCTGAGGACACGTGCGGTACGCGGTTGCAGGCCAATGAGTTGCCGAATTGCGCTGGACGTTTTGCCTCTGGCTCGGGTTTCCAGTCCAGTTCCTAGATTGATAAACGCCAAAATGACAACTGCCGCTTCAAAATAGGCATGTGTTGCTAGGGATGGTAAAAAAGCGTAGTAATCAATAACGATACAAGAATATAGCCAAGCAGAACCCGTGCCGAGCGCAATCAACGTATCCATATTGGCTTGACGCAATTGCAAAGATTTAATCGCGCCGACATAAAAATGCCGTCCTGCGTACCATAAAACACCCAAGGTCAGCAGCGCAATCATTGGCCAAAGCCATTGACCGGTACTTGAACCGATGTCAGGTAGCCAGCCTAAATGCTCGAATGTCATCAGGCACAAGCCAAACGCCCCAGCGACAGCAGCTTTGTGCATGAGTTCTTGATAACGTTGTAATTCTTGAGCTTCTTGTTCGGCTGGATCTTCTAAGCCCTCCATAATGGCGGCATCAAATCCAGCCTCTTTAATGGCTTGTTTTAAGGCTTCGGGTTCAGCATGACCCGTCACCAGCGCGGAATGATCAGCAAAATTGACGTTAACGGATTCAACGCCGGTAACTGCCGCTAAGGCGCCTTCAACTGAACTGACACAACCCGCACAGCGCATCCCTAAAATCGACAAGCGTAATGCATCTGAGGTATTGTCTGTTTCCATAATTATCTCCTTATCAAAATCGTTGGCTTAATTTAACGGCAGTATTTTGCCCTAGATTATTCAAGGTTTACAGCAAACCCTGCATCGCTAATCGTGCGCTGAATGGTACTTAAATCGATTTTTTCAGCATCAAATTCGATACTCACCGTATTTTCCTTGCTTGAGGCGCTAACCTGCGCTATACCTTCAAGAGACGATAATTTTTCTACAACATTACTTTCACAGCCGCCACATTTCATGCCGGTAACGGTTAATACAATAGACTCAACCATAACGTATTCCTCATAAATAGTTTTTTAAATTAGTTTTCAAGTTAACGAAGACGCATATTCTTGATACGATAACAGTACAACCTTCTCCTGACTCTTTCTTATGCAACTAAATACTATCACTAACCAAGCGATTGCGCTTGCTGGAATTGCCCAATCAGCGGCATTAGTCCAACAACTAGCGACAACGGGAAGCGCAGATAATGCCGCTATGAAAGCGAGCATTGCTAGCGTACTAAAAATTGATGCCGACGATGTACTGGATGTTTACGGTGGCTTGTCGGGCATAAAACTCGGATTAGAACAGCTCAATGCACAAATGACGGGCTATAAAATCACACACCCCGAGCAAGCACGCTATTCAGCATCGCTGGTGTTTCTTGAAAATCAGCTTGCTGGAAAAACAAAACTACTCAGTACCCTACAAATAGGGATTTCCAAAGCCCAAGCGCAAAGTGAATATTTCGGCTTATTGCATGAAAATGTACTGGCGAATTTGGGTGATATTTATAGCAACACGATCAGCACCTTACAACCGCGCATTATGGTAAATGGTGACCCCGAGCTGCTAACTCGACCTGAAATTGCCAATATGATACGTGCCTGTTTGTTAGCCGGCATTCGATCTGCGATGTTATGGCGGCAATGTGGCGGTAAACGCTGGAAGTTCTTGCTGTATCGAAAAAAAATCCGCACCGAATTACAAGCCTTAATAAAGCAGATTTAATTGTGATGCCGCTAATTGATGCTGCACATCTTTATCGCTATTACGGTAAACATTGCGCGGTAAACAACCTCAGCTTCCATTTACACAAAGGTGATGTATTGGGATTGCTAGGGCAAAATGGTGCGGGTAAAACGACAAGCTTGCAAATGCTCTGTGGCGTGCTGGCGCCGAGTGCTGGACAGATCCAAATAAACGGCTTTGATTTATTAAAACACCCTTTAGCGGCTAAACAACACATAGGTTATTTACCGGATACGCCGCCGTTGTACCGAGACCTGACGGTTACTGAGTATTTAACGTATTGTGCCAAGTTGCACGGACTTAATAAACAGGCGACTCGCTTGGCAATGGCGCATGTCATTGAGCGTTGTGGCTTAATCTCGGTCAGCAAGCGCTTGATTGCTCATTTATCCAAAGGCTTTCAACAACGTCTAGGCATTGCACAAGCGATTTTGCATCAACCTGATATTATTATTCTCGATGAACCGACGGTAGGTCTTGATCCTTTGCAAATGACCGAGATTCGCGCACTGATTCGCGAATTAGGTCAAGAGCACGGTATTATTTTGTCTACGCACCGACTGAGTGAAGTACAAGAATCGTGCAATCAAGTACACATCATCCATCAAGGAAAATTATTGCTCAATGAATCGATCGCGGCATTAGACGACATGATGAACACCGGCATTATCCAAATCACCACCCGTTTTGCCGCAGATAACCAACGGTTGGCCACGATTGTCGGTGTTACGCAAATTGAAACTTTAGCTGAAAATTGTCTGCGTGTTCATTTCAATCCTGCAAATAATCCCACTCAAGCCTTGACAGAAACCATTATGGTCGCGGGCTGGGAATTACAAGAACTGACTCCCGTAAAAAAATCCTTGGAAGATATTTTTATTGCCTTAACGCAGGACAAAACCTCATGAAATCGTTGATTATTGCCGAACATGAATTTAAAAGCGTCTTTCGCTCGCCAATGGCGTGGACTGTTTTGGCGATTTTACAACTTATTTTTGCTTATCTTTTTTTAACACAAGTTGAAACATTTCGCAGGCTACAAGGCAAGTTGGCGGTGATTGATAATTCACCTGGCTTAACGGATATTGTGGTCACACCGTTATTTGGTAATGCAGGCATCATTCTCTTATTAGTCACACCATTGCTGACCATGCATTTAATCTGCGGTGAACGGCGCAACAAAACCTTGCCTTTATTACTGTCTGCGCCAATCTCCAGCACTCAGCTAGTCATCGGCAAATATCTCGGCGTAATGGGCTTATTAGTCTTGATTGTTGCTATGCTAACGCTGATGCCGCTCTCGTTGTTAGTGGGTGGCGAGCTAGATAGCGGTAAATTTCTAGCCAATATCCTTGCTTTAAGTTTGTTAGTGAGCGCATTTGCCGCAGCGGGTTTGTATTTGTCGACCATCGCCGGACATCCCGTCGTTGCTGCGATGGGGAGTTTTGGTTTATTGCTGTTATTGTGGATTTTAGATTGGAGTGCGCTAAGTGATGCTGACGCGAGTTCGTGGCTGCATTATCTCTCCTTGCTGAGACATTTTCAAAATTTACAAACAGGCTTGTTAAGCACAGTTGATGTCAGTTATTTCGTATTATTTATCAGTACCTTCTTATGCGCCACTAGGCAACATTTGCACCGGTCTCGATTAACGCCATGAAATTTTTATTACACGCTCTCAAAACCGCGTTATTGACGCTGGCGATGCTAAGCGCGGTGGGCGGCTTGGCTTATCTGACTCAGCGTTATCCTTTACAGCTCGACCTTACCGCCAATGCCAATAACTCCCTCTCAGAAGCCTCACAAAAGCTGTTAGCTTCATTGCCTGAGCCTATTGAGATGACAGCTTATCTTAAAAAATCTCAGCCGGTACGTTTACAAATTGCCCAATTAATCGACCGTTATCGCCGTCATAAACCCAATGTACGTTTACAATTTATTGATCCCGAAGAGCAGCCAGAAAAAGCACGAGAATTAGAGCTGAGTCCAGAAGGTGCAGTGATAGTGACTTATCAAGGGCGTAGTGAAAAACTGTCCTTTATTGATGAGGTTAGTTTAAGCAATGCCTTACTGCACTTAGCCAGTAGCGAGCCGCGCTGGATCAGTTTTTTAGCCGGACACGGTGAGCGCTCGCCTAATGGTGAGGCTAATTTTGATTTGGGTTTATTCGCTAAGGAGTTGGCTCGACGCAATCTGAAGAGCTTAACGATCAATCTAACCCAATTAGCAGAAATTCCTGCCAATGCTGCATTGCTGGTGATTGCTGCGCCAGCCGTTCCATTATTGCCAGAAGAAATAGGCATAATCAAACGCTATATTGAGCAGGGTGACAATTTGCTGGTACTTGCTGAGCCGAATAATTCAAATCTGACCGAGATTTTGCAAACGCTCGGTTTGCGCCTCTTGTCCGGCTCTATCATTGCAGCAAATACCAAACTGTACGGCATCAATAATCCCAACTTCGTGATTGCTAACCACTATCCCAGTCATTCAATAACGCGGGGTCTACAACTGATTACGTTGTACCCTGAAGTGGCAGCATTAGTGAATCAAACCGACAGCGGATTTCATAGCCAGATACTGTTAAGTGCAGATAGCAGTGAAGACCCAGCGCTTAATATTCCTCAAACCTTTGGCTTAAGCTTAAGCCGAAACACCAACAAAACCAGTGAACAGCGTATCGTTGTAATGGGTGATAGTGATTTTTTATCCAATACCTATTTAGGTAACGTAGGCAACTTAGATATGGGCGTACGGATAATCAACTGGCTACTACACGATGATCGGTTTATTGATATCCCCGCTAAAGTCGCTAGCGATAAACAGCTCGTCCTCACACAAACCGCAGTGACTTTGATCGGCTTTGGTTTTTTAATTGCCCTGCCGTTCATTTTACTGGTTTCCGGATTAATTGTGTGGCGTTGGCGTAAGCGGCGTTAAGTTAAGTGTCAAGTTACACGGTCATATAACCGGGAGCAGTTATGCCGTTTGCACGCATTTCGATTAGTATTTTTTTATAGGTAAATATTGCGTAGTACGGATAAGCGATAGCGTCATCCGCTGCCATTAAACTAATGCTTTACCATAACCGCGCTACCTTGTATGAAATTCATTCCTTATCAAACACCATAATAAATCTTGGTGCATGACGCTAACGCTTATGCACCCTACGTAGTTTGTATGTGGGGGGAATCGGTGCTTTGTTAAACTTAAAAGCTTGAATATCGAGTTATCGAGTGTATGGGATAAACGCCTGTTCTTGAAGTTCGTCAGCCTCACCCTCAATGATGCTAAATAATAGCTTGTAAGGTACACGCCATATACAGTGCTCATTGATTTTAACAGTGGCTGTTTTTGGGTTTAGGCGAATGACTTTGCCGTACTGCTCATTATTATTTCTATCTTTATAGCCAACGATCTCGCCAATTTTTAAACTATTTTTGGGTATCCCAACTACATTCTTGTTTGGTTTAATATCGGTGTCAATATTGTCCAGATTGAGGTAATAAAAAGGCAGATTCCAGCTCTTCTGATCTTTAATATTTCTGACTAAACAGCGAGTCCTGTTAATTTGCAAGATGACTGCATCCACTAAACAGTTCGATTGAGAATCAAAATAGCTTATTGATTGACCGACTTTTAATTGAGATTTAATTTGTTCTATCCGATTTGGATTGAGCAGTTCCTGATAAATTGCTGATTGCAACCGGTGAAGATCAAAGAGAGATGCTTTGTTTAATTCTTGAAGTATTGCCGTGTAGTTCATTTGTAATTAATTGGATTAGAAAGATAAAGTTTTTTATTAGGCCTAGGCGCTTTACATTGATGTAACAGGCTTGAGGTTGATTAAGGCTTTTTTTCGCCTAAAGCGCCTACTGTTTGCACTGCGACTATTGGCAACTTGCCTAAGTTATTCCATGCTCATTCCTAATCCTAGTCATCTTCATCCTCTCAGTCAAGTAGGTGGGTAGGCGTTTTTGCCCGCCGATTACCCATAAATGGTGGGTAGAAAACCGCAGCTTCCTACTAGGCTTAAAGCAATATGGATGACCGCGTGTTTTGCGACAGCAAAAATGTGACGATTTTAGCCCACGTAGGGTGGATAAGCGAAAGCGCCATCCACCACAACCCTTATAAACTCAATGTTACGCTCGTTCCCAAGTTCTAGCTTCGCGTATTGACAATCTTCGGGAAGCTAGATCTTCCCATAACCGCATTCCCAAGCGGAGCTTGGGAATGCGATGTAAGCGTTAGCGTCATGCACCTTATAAGGGTTGTTGGTGGATGACGCTAACGCTTATCCACCCTACGCTGGCTTGCTCTTATCCTCACAACCCTAGCCTTCAATGCTTCGACCTGTTCAGGTTTTAGTTGGCTAGCCACCAGACATAAAAAACCCCTGCCAAGAATAATTCTGGGCAGGGGTCAGATGCAAGGCTTATTGCGGTGGATTGCTAACGCGAATCCGCCTTACAGCTTTAGGTAGGATGGGAGTAGTTTTTCATATAACGATTCAGGCGCGATATCAGCACCATTTTTCCAAGCAATGGTGCCCCCTTCAATGCTTGCTGCCCTGAACAAATCCAAGTTCCGCAACGGTTCAAAAATAGCCCATTTACCAATATATTCCGAAAAATCGACATTGCCGCAAATGCCATCATCAAACACGACGTAAAAAACATAAGCTTGTTGATAGGTAATTTCAATGACTTTATTCATATTCCACATAAACACCTCCTTCAATTCAATGGCTCAATTTTAGCAATGTCTTTACCTTCTTGTGCCAATTGCCAATCATTTTCAAGTTCGATAACGTGTAAATCAATCCATTCGCGCACCAGTTTCGTGGCTGTTCTTGAATTTAATGAACCGTTAAGGATATTGCCATTAAAATCAAACAAGGCGTTTTGTCCTTGGTACTCAGCATGAAAATGGGGTGGATTATGTTCGTTGTAGAACATTCTGATGATAATTCCAAAAAATCTAGAAATTATTGGCATAGTCAATTCTCATAAAATTAAATGCCAATTCTAGCACAATAAAAAACCGCTCCCAGTTTCCCAAGGGCGGCTTGGTGGTTTGATTACGGAAAGTTACCGTGTAAGGGTGTACCCGCAGGGCATAAAGGCAGAACAGCGTTGCCCACCTACCCGGCTTATTACAGCGTTTTCAGATTAGGTTAAGTGGTGGTAGCTGCGAATTCATTCGCACAGTGCGGATAAATCCGCACCTACAACAACATTGAAAACGCTGTACGTTAAAAAAACTGCTTTGCAAAATTGGCAATCGCCAGGCCGAGAACAGCGCCTAACATCCATTTCATCAGGTTAATATCCGCCTTGATGGGGGCCAGTTCAATTTGCATATCCTGTTTAGTGACAAGTTCTGACTCATTGATTACGGCTTGCATGGCTTCGGTTAATGCTTCTGCTTGTTTTTCTTCAAACCCCGCTTCTTTCAATTTGCGGACAAATTTGTGCGTGTCAAAAGTGATTGTTGTCATGATCCAATTCCTTACAAATGAGATGATGCAGTTTAGCACAAACGAAAAAAAAACCGCCCTCAGTTTCCAGGGCGGTTTGGCGTAGTAAGGTACATCCTCAAAAACAATCAAGCCTAGCCACCGGACATAAAAAACCCTACCAAGAATAATTCTGGGCAGGGGTCAGATGCAAGGCTTATTGCGGTGGATTGCTAGCGCGAATCCACCCTACAACGAATCCACCTTACGGGTTACAGCTTTCTAGATAAACCGTATCTGGGCAAAAATCAATATCACCAGGCCAACAAACTGTGCCGTGCCCAGGCTTTGCCAACATAAAATAGCCTTTATTTTTCAGTCGCTTAAATGCCGAATAATGCAAATACGGTGTGACATCAAAAATACGCACTTCATCACTTGAAAAAGTAATACGTAATTTATAATCGTCTAAAACGTCAACCGCAATCACTTGAGGATTCATCGTCATCACCTAACGGAGCGGTTCAATTCTGAAAATTTCACCGCCTTGCACGGCAATACGCCAGTCGGCTTCCAACTCTTCGGCATGAATATCCATCCACGCCTGTACTAAGCGTATTTTTTTTGGTGGCAATTCCCCTGCCAGAATTTCGCCATCTAATAAACTAAATACGGCAGACATTCCTGAGTATTCCACATGAATATGTGGCATGGAATGCTGCTTTGTATCCAGGGGATACATATAGATAATAATTCCGTAAAACATACTGATAATTGGCATTGTGTTTTCCATGAGTTAAAAAAATTTGATATTACCACACAAAAAAAACACCCCTGGTTTCCCAAAGGCGGTTTTGGTTTTGCATGACATCAAGTGTCGTAGGGTGGTTTTGCGCCAGCAAACCGCCGCAAGGTACACCGTCAAAAACAATCAAGCTTAGCCATCAGACATAAAAAACCCCTGCCAAGAAAATTCTGGGCAGGGGTCAGATGCAAGGCTTATTGCGGTGGATTGCTAGCGCAAATCCACCTTACGGATTCCAGAAGGTGTAGGGCGGTTTCGCGATAGCAAACCGCCCTCGGTGTACCCACCACAGGGGCGGATTGCCTAGCGGCGAATCCGCCTTACAGCTTTGTTTAATCAAACATCAGTACCATGAAAAGGTGGGCAAAACAGCGTTGCCAACCCTACACGGCTTGGCTGACCCAAAATCAATCCAATCTGACCCCATTGATTTACCATTGATTTATTAGATGGTAAATACACCGTCAGTAACAGTAAGCGTAGTGGCAGCTCCCACTAAAACAATAGCTTCTAAAGCACCAGCACCAGTAGAGCCATTATTGTCATAAACCAGCAAAGTATCCGTGCCCGTTGACTTTGAGGTGAAGATATTAGCGGCCGAAGAATAAGTACCTAGCCACGTTTGCACGGCAGTTCCTGTTCCGGCTGCTGTAAATGATGTAGAACCAGTTATTGTAGTTATTACCGCAGTCACAGAACCCAAGCTAGCGGCAATGGCATTGAGGTCAAGAGTATCATTATCTGTGTTGGTTACGGTAATAATATCCATGCCCGTTGTACTTACTTTGGAGCCTGTAGCTGCCGCAGTCCAAGCTGATGCCGGTGTAGCTGTTTGACCCGTTGCGCTGATAACATACTTATCAATGCCTGCCCCACCGGCTAATTTATCCGCACCAGCAGCACCAGTAAGAATGTCGTTATTGGCTCCGCCATTAATGACGTCAGCATTACTTCCGCCCGTCAGCGTATTTATAGCACCGTTGCCAGTTATTGTGAGGCTGGTAGTGACGACGCTACCAGAAACGCTACCGCTAGCATTGATAGCTGATAAACCTGTCAAGCTAACATTTTCGATGCCTGCAGCAATGGTATATGTTCCCGATGTGCCGCCAAATTGTACGGCATCTGTACCGCCTGTGGCGGTTTCCGTTATCGAATCAGCTGCATTAATGATGATATAGGTGTCATTACCATTACCACCCGTTAAGCTGTTAGCTGAGGCAGCGGCACCACCCACCAAGGTATCATTGGCACCGCCTCCTGTTATTGAGTTATTTGCACTATTACCCGTTAACATGTGATTAGTGACGGAACCACTAGCAGTGGCGTCAACTGCGTTGGTACCCGTCAAGGTAATGTTTTCGACAAAATTTGCCAGCGTAAAGTTTTCAAGAGAAGCTGAACCTGCAAATTGCACGGTGTCTGTACCCCCCGTTGATAATTCATCAGAGAGAGTATCGGTCGAAGTAACAATATAAATGTCGTTGCCTGCACCGCCTATCAAAGTATCATCTGCAGCACCACCATTTAGTGTATCGTTACCTGCACCGCCTCTCAAAGCATCAGTTCCAGCACCACCAATTAGATTATCGCCAAGTGTGCCAGAGCCGCTGGTCAAAATATTTGCCCCGGAGTTACCGATAATACGATTAGCCAGTTCATTGCCTGTACCGTTTATCGCACCAAAACCCAAGACCAGATTTTCAAATTTGCCTAAACTTACTGAGGGCAAGGTGTATGTTGAGGCTGCTGATGTTATCAATGACACGACGGTATCAATTCCGCCGGAATCAACTGAAGTAGCGGTTAGTTCGCTAAGGGTATCTGAAGCACTATCAACAAAATAAACATCATTGCCCGCGCCACCTTTCATGTCGTCATTACCTGCTTCACCGTTAAGCACATCGTTACCCGTTCCACCAGTCAAAGTATCATTTTCGCCACCGCCAAACAGAATATCGTTGCCGTTTTTCCCATTGATAGTATCGAGACCAGCGTTACCAAAAATGATGTCCTCAAAATCACCGCCAGGATCATCACCTTCGATGAGTTCTGACGTTGCAAGAGTTGCCCCAGACGCCGCCGCACTAATACCATATTTTACGTTTGCCATAACTCATTACTCCAAGTTTGTTTTAGTAGATATTCAATCATTAAAGATACCGTTCGGTTGTCCATGCATTCCAGTAGGACACCACACCGCATATATTTTCTTAAGCTAAAAATAGGTAGTCAGACTAGCAAATGGAAGACGTGTAGCAGGTGCTAGCTGTATCTTTCGTCCATATAATCGGTGATCCGACGGCAGCGGCAACACCGTTAAGGATATATGTTTCACCTGCAAGTCCATCACCAGTAATCGCTGTCATAGTAATCGTTGCAGTAAGAGGCGCATTGTTAGAAATAAGGCCAGATCCAGCAAGTACTCTACCTGCATCGGCCGGTGTTACAACAGGTATTCCAAATGCACCATTTAAACAATTCGTTAAATCTAACTGCTCTTGAAAGCAGACTTCAACACCTAGCTTGAAGGGTGAAACAGCTGATGTTACTTCGGAAAATTTAGCTTTTGTGGTGTAAGTTTGATAAGCCGGTACCGCAATCGCCGCCAAAATACCAATAATCGCTACCACGATCATTAACTCGATTAAGGTAAAACCTTGTTGTACTTTTTTCATAGACAATGTATTCATCAGTAAATCCCCTCGTTAATTAAAATTAGTAATGTAAAACGCAGAAACGCATAAGCACAATCAATGCCATGATTTTAATTGTCCGCTGGGTGTGCTTGCTGAAATATCAATTTATTACTATAAATCAATCTGTTCTGTTTATTTTAGGTAGCATGTTGCTAATGGTATTTCTCGCTAAGCCTGTTTATTGCTCATGAACTCCGCATAATGATTATAAAATGCGCCTTAAAAAACACGGCCAATGTTAATCTGCCACTGTATAGGCTGTGCCAGGTAAAAATGCCACTTAAAAAGCGATGCCAAACTCAATATGCCACGCAAAAAACAATGCCAGCTTTAAAATGCTATTTAAAACGCTGTGCCAATGGCAAAATGCCACTTAAAAAGCATTGCCAACCCCGTTGTTCTGAGAGAGTACACTATGACTTATGTTAGTCTTCAAGCCGCTATGACCTTGACTGAATGGAGTCAACGCACCATAAGACGCCGTATTGCAGAGGGCGCGTTACCGTTTATCAATCGCTCGGCGGCTGGTGGGGGGCAAAATAAAACCTTTATTGAGTTTGAGGCGCTGAGAGCAGCGGTGTGTATTCCGCTTGGCGACGATGATATGGCGTTGCTTGAAGCCGCCGATTCGGGTGATGCTCAGGCGCAAAATGAGTTGGCGATGCTGTTTTTGGAGCATCATAAACCTAAGAGTGCCATTTTTTGGTTGGAGCTGGCGGCAAAACAAAACCTTGCTGATGCGATGCATCATTTGGGCAGTTGTTATTTGAAGGGCGTGGGGGTGGCTCAGGATAATCATCTGGCCATTATTTGGATTGCTAAAGCCGCTGCCTTGGGTCATCCTATCGCGTGTCGGCAGATTGATTCGATTGCGAGCACTATTCGGTCGAGTGCTTAGCTTGTTTATGTCGTTATGTCGAATACGTCCGCACGGGTGATTTTGGAATAATTGCGATCAGGTCGACAGTATTGAGTTTTTTCCTGTTAAACAAATGACTTAAGTCTACAATCTTGTTCCCAATGTTTTTCTTTCGATGCACTGGAAAATATCCTGCAAAAAACTATAATTCAAAATCGAAATGACAAAAGATGAGGCAAGAGGCACGTATCATGCGACGCGATAAAAAAAATAACATGAACGGATTTACGCTAATCGAAGTCTTAGTGGCAATGGTGGTTATGGCGATAGGTTTGTTAGGTCTAGCTTCTTTGCAAGCTTTGGCATTGAAAGACAATCAAGATGCTTATTTTCGTAGTCAAGCTAACTTTTTGCTTTATGAGATGGGGGATCGGATACATGCGAATGCGGAGTATTGGAAAAGATCGTATGTTGATCCGCAAGCTATTATTGCCACGGCACAAGCCTATGGGGTTGGCTCGCAACCCAATTGTAATGCCGCTGATCCGGGTAGTGCCGCTTGTGTTACATCGGATGATTTAGCCTTATACGATGTCTATCGCTGGTGGCAAGATGTCAAAACGGCATTGCCACTTAATCCAATCATTAGCATTGCTTGGGAAGACGACCCGACCACGCTGACCATCGGCGGGAATGAAGTTATTAAGGTACGTATTACTTGGGACAAATCGAGACAGCCAACGACCGAACAACAAGCTAATGGTGCCTCTACTACAACAACGTTGACATTGGATGTGCGGCTATGAAAACTAAACAACGCGGTTTTACGATTATAGAGCTGTTGATTACACTGGCTATTTCAGGCACGTTGATAGCTGGCATTGGGCAAATTCTTTTACAAAGCAAGCAGACCTATAAAACGCAACAAGCCTTAAGCCTTATGATGGAAGATGGACGTTATATTCTTGAGACGTTGACAAAGGAAACTCGGCGTATGGGTTATCTAAGAAACAAAACAGCATCGCCAGAAGGTCAGGAAGCGGTAGGGGGTCAGGAAGATCTTTTTGTTTTAGATGATGGCGGTGATGGCAGTGGGGCATTGGGTTCTGGGGTGACTTTAAAAAAGGGAGAATACATACACGGCGATTATAACGCTTATGGTTTTGATGGTACGCCCTATAATGACAATAGATTAATCTTTCGTTATCAACTCAATGATGCCTGTGATTTGGGCGATTGTGCCGATACGTCTAGTGCAACTTCACCCTGTACGCGGGATATTGGTCTTGAGTTGGGTGATGATCCGACTGTTGATAGGCATGTGGTAACTGTCTATCTGTATGTGGAATTCGATCCTGTTTTAAAAACCCCCGTGTTGTACTGTGAAGCGAAGCGAGATGTTGTGACACAGATAAGTCTCGGCCAGAACCCGGATGGATCGACAATAGACATATGGTTGGCCACTACGGCTAGAACCTCCGCAAAAAAACCGTTGCTGTCTAATGTGGAAAAATTGTTAATGTTGTATGGGGTCGATACCCCCTATTTTGATGTGGCGACGGATGAAGACGTTTACGATAACGCGACTAATTTTTACCGTCGTGCAGATGAGGTGTCTATTGCTACTGATTGTGGGAGTGAGGAGGATCGTATCACGCCAACGAGCTGTTGGAAGCATATAACCAGTATCAAGCTCTACGCAGTCTTACGCAGCGAGGAAACCCATATGACACAAAATGATTCCAGTTACCAAATAGATGGACAAACCGTTCCAGCTGACGTACCTGGTGATAGGCGTTTATATCGCGTGTTTTCGACAACGATTACACCTCGAGTAAGTAATGCATCATCGACATGAAAACTACATTGAGGCTTTTATTTTTGTCTGCATTTACCGGCCGTTTAGGCGTAAAAAAATCGTCTGTATCACGCCAACAAGGGGTCGTACTGGTAGTTAGCCTAGTTATTCTGCTGTTGCTGACCTTACTCAGTGTTAATATGATTCAGCAGAATCGTTTGGAGTTTATGATGGCAGGTAACGCTCAAATGCAATCACAAGCCTTTTCGTCGGCAGAAAGCTTATTAAAAATTACCGAAAACTTTATTGATACCTGGCATGGTCGTTACAGAATAGAGTGCAGGGATCCGATAACAAATGATCCGGTATCACCCACACAAGTGGCTTATCAATGTTACAATCTTAATATGATACCTTACGGTCACTTGGAAGTTTTAGAGCTAGAGCCAAATCAGACGATTCCAGAAAAACTTTTCCATTGTTTGACTCCAGAAGATTCGAGTGCCTCGAACCCAAATTCGGACCCCAGTCTTGGCGGCTTGACAGCCGACACTGAACTAGAGGATCTCCAGGCTATGGATGAGGATCCCAGCACAGTGGCATGGGAAATTACCCATGCTATGGGTCTTGACACCAATGGTGTTGGAATAGCGACAGGCGCAACGGTAAGTATTACATCTATTGCCTGTTTAAACAGTGAAACCAATCAAGAAATAGTTTTTAAAGATGACACTCAAAATGGCGTTTTGGGCTATGCAAATGGACATAATTCAGTATCAACCAGTTGTGCTTCTCTGATTTATGCTATTAAGGCCGTCAGTATTCCCACAGGAACTTTCGCAGAACGTTCTGTCGAATCGAAATATGCAGTACGTTGTGATAAATTTACATTTCATTTTATTAGCCCGTAACACATAACCCAACAGGCTACTTAGAAAACTTTAACTTTAAATCGGTAGCCCTCCCACGACAACAGCAAAGAGGAAATTGACATGAAAACGAATATACTAAAACCCCCCTCCCTTTTATCACTAACGATCACAGCGTTGTTGACCCTTGGTATGCTTGGCTATGCACAGATGAGCTACTCTGGTGACGACGATGATGATCATCATAGGGAATCAACGACCAATGATTCTGACAGTGATTATCGTGGCACTTCTCGTGAAACTAAAAATATCACTATTTGCCATATCCCTCCAGGAAATCCGGCAAACAAACATACTATCCACATAGGTTATAGTGCTTGGCCTGCACACCGCGATAATCACGGTGGCGATTATTTAGGCTCTTGTACTAAAGCCACTCCAACGGGCACTACCGATCCTACAACCACGACCACAGATGGTACTACAACCGGTGGCACAACGACGACAACCACGAGCAGCACGGTCGATCAGGTTCACATCATCAATGGTTGCACGGGAGAGGCAAGAGCGACCTTGATCAACCTAGTGCAAACGTACTTCGATCCGGTTGTGGTAAATGATGATGCGCTAAAAGATGATCATGGCAGCGTAGATATTGTCACTGCGCTGAGTCAATGTCTTGATGCGGGCGACAGTAGCGATAGCGGTGATGGAAATAAGAATAACCGAGGACATGGTAAAGGCAACGGTTATGACAGCGTTTCCGATAGTGGCAATCATCATTTTATTCGAGCTTGCAAAAGTAAGAGTTCGAACCGAGGAGATTCTAATGATTCTAATGATTCTAATGACTTTCGCGGCAATCTTAAAAGCAAGGGCGACAACCACAATAGATCCAATCATCATGGTGATTCTAGCGTCATTGTCTCTGATAGTAGCTTAGATGACAGTGGTGTTAAGAGAGTCTATGCCAGCTGTATCGCGAAAGACTCAGTTAGTATTAAAACAGGGCTTGGTGATTCAGGGCACAAATATCGCATAGTCAAGGGTTGTAATGACTCGGACTTAAAAAAAGAACTGGATGCTCATAAAACACGCACTGAAGATCTGACGGATGCAAAATACAAAGATCTGCCTATTACGCTGACCACAAGAAGTTTAGAAGATGTCGCAATCAAAGCGGCGTATGATAATTGTATAGCACAAAATATACCAGACAACCCTGTGATTGTCACAACACCACCGAGTAATAATAATCCAAATGCTCCCGGTACTGGACTAACCAACCAGTTGCCATCTGCCAAAGAGAGAGGTCGTTTAAATTGGCGTGAAACGACCAAATAGGTAGTGTTTTTCTGTTCCAGCACTCTCAGCTTGCGTTAGTGATGTTTTGTAATTCAATAGCTTAGGGTTTTTACTCAGGCGTAGGCAATCATTAATACAGGTTGAAGTCGCTGTAACTTTCACAGTTATATGTCATAACCTTTTAGAGTCTCCCGCAGTATGCTGTGGGGGACTTTTTTCAATCGTATGGATAACAACACAAAACCCTCTATTCAACCGCGCACTGGCAGAGATTTTTTTGCTCAAGGCGTTACTTTAATAGAGCTTATCGTCACTATCAGCATTATGGCTATTCTCTTGGCAATGGGTGCGCCCAGTTTTCAGACAGCGATGGTTAGCAACCGTCTGACCTCTCAAACCAATATGCTGCTAGGTGCTTTAAGTTATACCCGAAGCGAGGCGATAAAACGTAATAGGAATGTCGTCCTCACGCCAATTGTCGCGTCGCATTGGGAAGGTGGCTGGACGGTTTTTGTCGATCTTAATGCAGATAATACTTTTGATGCGGATCAAGAACCTGAATTGCAACGTTATGATGCTGTAAGTCGTGGGTATACCGTAGAATATGCTGCTTTTCCTAGTAATGCCAGAGTGGCTTATCGCCCAGATGGACGCACCACAAGTAATGGACATTTTGATATCTGTTCACCTGGAAGTACTTGTGAAGACTTCCGCCAAATTGTCATTGCTGATACAGGGCGAGTACATGTTGAGACCCCTAAATCTCTGAAGGATAAAAACGAGGGATCGTTGCCTGCAGGCGAGCCTCATCAACCTTGATCTCTCTTCTATCATTCTGATATCAGTGGAGCTGGGACTCGTTCCTCCGACTTGGGGATGCGGCTTAGAAAGTTCTGGTTTCCCGTCTGTTGCCACGTGAAAATTGATCTTCACGTACTGCATTCCAAGCTAGAGCTTGGGAATGATCGAGTACTGGATGGACAAGCTTTTCAAACAAAAAAGGGGGGGGGTAAACGATTACACAAAAACAGCTTTTCTTTTTTGTTTTCAGCAGTAACGCAGTATAAAGTAGAGCAGTTTGTTGATGATCGACTTCCCTACAAACAATTTTTCTTAACGTACACTGCCTAGGCAGATCAACATGAGGATTTATTTATGGCTCTTGCAACCAAACCCACAACAGCAACATTAATAGGTAGAACTGGTACTACGGCTGATTACATTATTGGCTCTATGGCTGAAGATATTATTACCGGTGGTTCGTCTGGAACGATAGCGACAACAGCAGATGGTTCTGACACGATGGCAGGCGGTGCAGGTGACGATATTTATATTGCCAATGATACCGGCGATTCTATTATCGAACTGCCCAATGAAGGCACGGACACCATTTACTCAAACGTCACTTTTACACTGCCGTCTGAAGTGGAGTACGGAGCATTAGTGGCGACAACCGCTAAAACGCTCACTGGAAATAATAAAGACAACCGATTAGATGGATATGTAAACAGTGTTGCTGATACTTTGATCGGCTTAACGGGTAATGATATTTACTATGTTGGTGCGACTGATGTTGTTCAAGATGGTATTAGCGGTGGTATAGATTCGACTAGCGGTGGTGGTATAGATACGATTGTTTCAACCGCCGAAATTAATTTATTTACACCAGCTGGGGCAACTGTTAATCCGTTTGCTAATATCGAAAATGCAATGGTGACAGGTTCGAGTGCTGTTAATATCACCGGCAATAGTTTGCCTAATAAACTCACCGGTAATTCAGGTGCTAATAGGATTGGTGCTGATACGATTAGTAGTTCATCAGGCTTAGGGAATGACACGCTAGATGGTGGGACGGAAATAACGGCAGCTATTGATACTCTAGTTGGTGGTTTAGGTGATGATGTTTACATCATTAGAAATTCAACAGACGTTGTTACAGAGGATTCTATTGCAGGGGCAGGTATAGCGGATATCGTTCAGGCCATGGTAACCGGATACACGTTGACGACTAATGTTGAAAATCTCACCTTGCTCGGTAATGTCGTCGCTGGAACAGGTAATACTGGCAACAATATGTTAGTGGGGAATGGTGTCAATAATTCCCTATCGGGTGGGGATGGTAATGACACACTTAATGGTGGCATTGGCGCTGATACCTTGATTGGCGGTGTCGGCGGAGATCTTTATCTCGTTGATAATGCGGGAGACAGTATTACCGAAGACGCTACTATAACCAACAATTTACCCGCCGGTGGTGTCGATACCATTCAGACTAGAGTGAGTTACACCTATCCTACGGGGATTGAAAATATTTTCTTGACCGGTGACTCAACCGCTTTAAACATAACCAGTGCCGCTTCCAATAGTACGAGCACGGCAATTACAGGCAATAGTTATAATAATTCCTTAACCGGTGGTAATGGCAGTGACAATTTAATCGGTAATGCTGGCAATGATACTCTGACCGGTAGCTCGGGTAATGACACATTGAATGGCGGTATCGGCAATGATTCGATGGCCGGTGGTGCAGGTGATGACACTTATTTTGTTGACACTATTTCTGATACGCTTTACGAAGATACAGTAACCGGCAGCGGTACAGATACGCTTTCTTCTTCGAATTTATCTATTGATTTATTAACCGCTGCCGCTGCATCAGGAACGACCTATTCCTTTGCGACGGTGAGTGGCACGAATGTGCGTACGGCTTTTGAAAATATCATATTAACCGGAAGCACTTCCCTTGACGCCAAGGGGAACAGTTCTAGCAATAAGATTACGGGTAATAACGGGGTAAATTCGTTGTCCGGTGGTGAAGGTGCAGATACGCTTGATGGCGGTTACGGTGCAGATACCATGACGGGTGGTTCGGGTAACGATCTTTATGTGGTCGATAACCTTTCGGATGTCATCACCGAAACTGTCACCGCTGATACTAGCGACATGATTTCTTCTGCGAATTTATCGATTGATTTATCAGCGGCTACCGCCGCGATTAGCGGCACTTACGCAACGAGCTCATATAGTTTCATTGAAAACATCCTATTAACCGGTGCTTTCTCAATGAAAGCCACTGGCAATACATCAGCTAATCTTATTACGGGTAATACTGGCGGGAACTCTCTGAGTGGTGGAGCGGGCAATGACACGTTGATAGGTGGCGGTGGTAATGACACTTTAGTCGGTGGCGATGGTAATGACATCTACGTAGTTGATAGTACAACTGATATTGTTTCTGAAGCGGGCACAGATACCAGTGACACGCTTTCTTCATCCGCATTATCAATCGATTTATCATTAACCGCTTCAACCAGTACAGTCTATGCTACAAGCACAGGGAGTGCTATTGAGAATATCCTCTTAGCAGATCCTTCAACAGGTACGGCTTTGTCTCTTAATGCTAAAGGCAATGGTTCAGCGAATACCATCACGGGAAACTCAGCGGCGAATTTATTGGTGGGCGGACTTGGCAATGACATTATCGATGGTGGTGCAGGTTTTGACACGGTGGATTACTCGACAGCTACCTTGACGAGTACGGCAGGGATCACATTGGTACTCAATACCTCGACTAATGCAACGGTGACTGCGGGTACTGCCGACGTGGGTGCGGATACGGTCAAAAATGTTGAAAACGTAATTGGCACCAGTGGTGCTGACACGATTACGGGTGACGCATTAATAAACGTAATTAGTGGTGGTGAGGGCAATGATACAATCAACGGTGGAGTGGGTGCTGATACAATCAACGGTGGAGTGGGTGCTGATACAATCAACGGTGGAGTGGGTGCGGACAGCTTAACGGGTGGTAATGGTGTTGATAAATATATCATTAGCTCAACAGGTCAAACCGCTAGGCCAGATGCAGCTTGGACTGCTGCGGCTAATGGATCAACGTTAAGCACCGTTGGTATGGACATTATTACTGTAAATGATACTGACAGTGATATTCTCAGCATAAGTGCTTTTGCTTCGACAGTGACTTCTGTTGTACCAGTTACTAGCATGATTACAGCAGCTACGGCCTTTGCCGCAGCTGGAACTGCAACAAGTGCTAAAACATGGCTAGGCACGTATTCTGCTGTCACCAATCTTTTCACTTCGAGTGCAACCGGAACAGATACCTTGTTAGTGTATGACAACAACGGATCGGCTTCTGGTGGTACTTTGGAATCAGTTGTTTTAGTCGGTGCTTCAACAACACTCACTGTTTCTGCCGGTGTGTTTACCATTTAAATCAGTGAATATCCTATCCCGTTAGTTTTGATGTTATAACACCTTGCCTAGATTTATCTTGGCAGGGTGTGTTGCTCTTGTTCCTTAATCTTGGTTTCTAGGTGTCAAGCCCCATGATTAGCAAATACTTCAACCCCTACACCGATTTTGGCTTTAAAAAACTCTTTGGCGAAGAAGCGAGCAAAGACTTGTTGATTGATTTTCTCAATCAACTGTTACCGCCCAACCATCAAATAGCCGAATTAAGCTTTAAAAATCCTGAAAACATGGCGGATACCCCGCAAGAGCGACGGGCTATTTTTGATTTATTTTGTGAAAGTGCAACCGGCGAGCGCTTTATCGTGGAAATGCAAAAAGCCCAGATGAAATATTTTAAAGATCGCTCCTTATTTTATTCGACCTTTCCTATCCGCGAGCAAGGCAAAAAGGGGACGTGGGATTTTAAATTATTGCCGGTTTATTTCATTGCTATCTTAGATTTTCAATACGATGAGCGGGAAGAAGAGCGTAAATTTCGACGGGATGTGAGCTTAAAAGATCAAGATGGTGAGGTGTTTTATGACAAGCTGCATTTTAAATTTTTACAAATGCCGTTATTTAACAAACAAGCCCATGAATTAACCAGTCATTTTGATAAATGGGTGTATTTTCTGAAACACTTAGAAGACTTTGATCAAATCCCCGCGATATTAAACGAGCCAATCTTCCAAAAAGGCTTTGAAATTGCCGAGCTCGCCCATCTCAACAGTGAACAATACGAGCATTATTTAAAAAGTGTGTTAGAGCACAATGAGGCGAAAGCCAGCCTCGATACCGCATTTTCTCAGGGTAAGCTAGCAGGTAAGATTGAGGGTAAGCTCGAAGCTATGCACAGTGCCGCCAAAGTGCTTAAATCACAAGGGATTGCCGTCTCGGTTATTGCCTTATCAACCGGACTCACAGAACATGACATCGAAAACTTATCGTAACATCTACGGTTCTTAATGCGACGAAAGCCCTATGATTAGCAAATACTTCAACCTCTAAAGCGAGACATAGTCAGCAATTCTCATTATGACATTCAACGTAAAGAAAGAGGGCAGGCTTTGCCCGCAAGTCAATTACGTGCAAGCAGAGCTTGTCCTCCACACGTCATGCCGATTCACGCTAGTGGGTAGCCTGATTTAACAGCCCCGTTTTGCTCGCCCTTTATCGACCTAATTAAAAATGCACAACCATCCGCACCAAAACCCCAATACGCCGACACATCCGCCCAGTGATATCGCCATCACCGTTTCAGAAGGGTTTTGGCAATGGTTGAATGATTTAAATCTCAGCCTCGCTTTCACCACCTACCAAACCAACCGCCTGTTTTTAATCGGTTGCAAACTTAACGGCAGACTGGCGGTCAATGAACGCCTGTTTGATAAGCCAATGGGACTTTACGCTCATAACGATAGCCTGTACATGGCGTGCCGTTATCAACTGTGGCAACTGGAAAACCGTTTGGCGATTGGCGAAACGCATCAAGGCGGTGATCGCTTGTATGTGCCCAGTGTCGCTTACACAACCGGCGATTTAAATGTCCACGATGTGGTGCTGGATAAACAGCAACAGCTGCTGTTTATCAATACCGATTTCAGTTGCTTGGCAAAGCAACAAGCAGGCTTTAGTTTTGTACCGGTTTGGCAGCCGCCTTTTATCAGCAAACTGGCGGCTGAGGATCGTTGTCATCTCAATGGGCTGGCCATGTGCGGCGGCGAACCCACTTACGTCACCGCTTGTAGCCAAACAGATACACCGGCTGGCTGGCGCAACCATCGTCTTGATGGTGGCATTGTCTTACATCTTCCCAGCAACCAAATTATTGCCACCGGCTTATCCATGCCGCATTCGCCACGCTGGTATCGGGGCAAATTATGGCTGCTCAACTCCGGCAGTGGTGAATTGGGTTATCTCGATGGCGAACGTTTTATGCCTATAACGTTTTGCCCGGGCTTCGTGCGTGGCTTGGCTTTTTTGGGTGATTATGCCGTGGTGGGGCTGTCTAAACTGCGCTCAAAAACCTTTGGTGGCTTGGCTTTAGAAACCCGCTTGGCACACGCCGGACAAGAGGCGCACTGCGGTTTAATGGTCATTGACCTCAACACTGGCGACAGCTTGCACAGTTTGCAAATCGACGGTGTGGTGGAAGAATTGTTTGATGTGGTTGTGCTGCCCAAGGTACGTCAACCCAGAGCCTTAGGATTTCAGGATGACAGCATCGAACGCTTGGTCAATTTTCCCGATTCAGACGGCTTACTCATCACCAAACCGACCGTTAGCCGTCCAAGTTTAAACACCTCATTACAAAAACCTGGCCTGCCGCGCTCTGAGGCAAAACCAGTCATTCAATATCAGCAGGTTTATCACCTTAATTCTGACAATTTACTGGCTTATGAGGCTCTGACCTATCCTAGCTTAAAAACCCGTTGGCAAAACCACGCCCAACGCGGTGAATTATTGGGCGTATCGGCCTCCATAGCCGGAGCAATGATCGGTTTTGCCGTTGCCGAACAGTGGCAGCAAAGCAATGGCGAGCCTGCCGCCGAATTGCTCTCACTGTTTGTGTTGCCCGTCTATCGGCATCAAGGCATCGCCAGCACCTTGGTTAGACAGTTACAGCGACTGGTAGGGAGGCCGCTGGGTATAGTTGCTTGCCGATAGGTTTGCTAGAATCGCTACTATTGGGAGAGACCACCATGAGCTTATCACAACCCACTTTTGATGATGTTTGGAAATTGATACAAGAAACGAATGCGTCTATGCGAGTCATGTCGCAAGAGTCTGACAGAAAATTGGCTGAATCCAGCGCGGCGTTCAGAAAAGAAATGCAAGAAATGCGCGAAATGCAGCAAAAAATGTCGGATGAAACCGATAAAAAACTCAAACAAGCCTCTGAAAGCATCGGTCGCTTAGGTAACAAGCTGGGGGATTTTGTTGAGGAGATGGTACGTCCTGCGGCGGTGCGGCTGTTCAGGTAGCGCGGCATTGATGTACCAATACTTCGGACAGTTTTAAGCTGCTATAGCCCCGAAGTTACAAAGCTCCTCGTAAAGCGGAGATGATTTAATCAAACTCAAGTCCAATGCAAAGTTTGAAGAAATGCGTTCAATCATTAACCTATTGAAAAACCTATGC
>CAJAVP010000012.1 GCA_903945375.1 uncultured Methylococcaceae bacterium
GACCAATAAATAGAAGGGTAAATAAAATTTCTAAGGACACTTCAACAAATGACTCAATAGGATCATCTGTTAAATTGGCTTGCACAAAAAACTCGACGATAAAATAAGCGATTAGATTATGTTTGAGAAATTCAATCGACCGGAGCAACTCCAGAGGGTTGTCACGAAACCAGCACAGCGGTAGATAATTTTTTAGCGCGTCCATAATGAATAGTTAAACCGTTAGACTACATCAACAAAGACTAGCAATATGCCAGTTGGCAAAATTTGAGCTACATTAACTCATCATCATAAGGCGATTTGCCCGTCAATGATGAGCTGTGACCACTGAAATAATCGTTTAAAGCTTGCACTAAACCATTCGCACGCTCGGTCAACTGCGCGAGCCCTTCTCGAGTTTTCTTATTCCAGCCGGACGGTTCTGCGAAAGGCAATAACATACGATTCGCAGTCACATTTTTTTCAAACAAATTAGCAAGGTTGTCCAGTAAATGCAGCTCTTTTTGCCGTGCATTTAGCATTTGAACGACTGATTTTGCTTGTATTTTACAAATTAATAAATGCGTTGGCAGCATGACCGCAATGAACACAGCTAATATCACGGGGCCGATAACAGGATCAATCAAAAATTCTAAAATCATGCCGGTTTCTATTTCTACAAAAACCGCTAAAGCCGCCAAAATACTTAAAACAGCCACGGTCGTTAAGATTGAGCGCTCTCGCCATGCGACAATGCCGCGTTTAATTTCAGGGATAACCACGCTTTCAATATCTCTAATGCTTTTTTCTAAAGATTCAACAATGCGATAAGAGCGATCATGCTCAACATTCGCCAAACGCTGATCAATTTGAGCAAAATAATCTGTGCCTGGCAGCGTTGAATTTGCCGCGTTGGGAAGAACGATAAATTGCCCGGAATTAATCCCTAAATCCGACAGTTTTCTTTGCCACAACGAAATAATTGCATTGGTGTTGCTGGTTGATAAATTAGCCGAGGACTCGTCAATGAGATAAACAAATTTATTACTGTCTTGATAATCAATAATCTGAGCAACCAGTTCATTGAGTGCTACGGACTCTTGCTCAAACGCATCGGAAAAAATTAAGACTAAGTCGGAATTTTCAATCGTGTGTTTGTTTAACAAAGAGATCACCGGACTGGTCGCCGATGTCACATTATTAGGGGCATCGATGAATAGCTTGCCTTTTAAGCGCTCGCTTTGGATCGTTTTTAATTCCAGGTAGGCATTTACTCGACTCCCTTCACCCGCTTGTTGTCGCTCGATTTTGCTGCTGATGTGATAATACGGGTAGCGGGGATCGACATCTAAAGCCGTCCCCAATAATGTCGCTGATGTCGGCTGCGTGCTATGCAATAAAACGGTGAACTTATGACTAGATGCCTGAACGCCAGAGAGTAATTGCTCAGCATTCAAGTAACTGTTAATAAATTTGGATTTCGACGTAGAGTTACCACCAATAATACTGACGATAGGCCACCATGAATATTTGCTAGCGGTGGTTTCATCGGCATTTAATAAGCCTAAACCATAATGGATTTGATCAAGCTCCTGAAATAGCTTGACCGCTTTCAGTAAGATAGGATTGTCGTTAGCAAATTGTTTTTCAAGATTAAGCAAATACTTGCTTGCTGCCTTTTCAGTCATCAGATTTAATCCCCCATATTTTTTTATTGTTATCGCTATGCGCTTGTCTCAGTATACACCCAGAATCTTGCATTAAAGTAAAAAATCAAACGGGTTATCAGTCTATTCCGCGCTCCCACTGCACCCGAAAGCGTACGACCTATTTAGCAGCACCTCAAATAATTCAGGTGATAGAAGATTAAATTCATTAAAATGTGCAAAGCCAAAGCTCAGCTTCGTCTGAGAAGCTTTAGCAAAAATAATCTACATTCAATCTAATAAACGCTAAATAGGTATACACCATGATTACAGCCTCTTTCGATCTCGCGGTTTGGACCGTTCTTCTCTTTATTCTGGGCATGATAAATCCGCGCTGGCCTTTATTTTTTTTAAAAAAACCGACTCGGTTTTTGGTCATTGCCATTACGATGGTGTTTGTCATGTTTAGCTTGACGCTGTGGGCAGAAGGTCATCGACGCGAACAACTAGAAAAAGCCGCGCAAAAGCCCATTAATCCAATAACTTCGCCTGTGCCCGTTCCAGTCCCTAGTGACACACCCGCAAAAACAAAATAACGCTTCTCGCTCGTCTGCTACGTGAATCTAATAAAAGCCATTGCCGCGCAGTTGTTGGGCGTGGCCTTAGTTATGGGATTAGCTCGATTTTTACCACCCGATTGGCATGAACTGCGAACCTTGGTCATGATACAAGGCATAGCAGCAGCCAGTTGCAGTCGTCTCTTAAAGCAGCCTAGCTGGTGGTTAGTGATCCATGTACTATTCCTACCTTTAGCCTTAGGTTTGCTAACATTAGCATTGCCACCATTACTGTTTTTAGTCTTAGCGGTGTTGATGTTATTGGTCTTTTGGGGCACTCTAAAAGGCGACGTCCCCTTGTTTTTATCGTCTCAAGCCGTACCAGAAGCACTTAATGATTTAATCAAACAAGAACACATCTGTCACTTTGCGGAGCTAGGTTCAGGCACGGGTACGGTTGCCATTCCACTAGCACGGTATCAAGTGCAGCTAAACATTGAGGCGTTTGAACATGCGCCGCTCCCTTGGTTAATCAGCGTTTACCGCAGCCGAAAACTGAGCAATATTAATAATCGACGTGAGAGTTTTTGGTTGGCAGATTTTGCTCAATACCAAGCAGTTTTTGCTTTTTTATCACCGGCTGTGATGACATCTCTGGGCGAAAAAATTAAACGAGAAATGCCTAAAGGCGGTTTGTTTATATCCTCATCATTCCCCGTCCAAGGCTGGCAACCTGAGCGGATTTTACAACTCAATGATCGCCGCAAAACTGTGCTTTATTGTTATCGAATAAGATAACAATAGCCGTTATCAACGGGTCTATAGATCGATTTTAACCCAATCGACATATTTACGAATGAACTTAATTGTTTTTTTTATCATTAGCCACTCATCTTGGCTTATGTCATATAACCCTAACATTATAGCTATGGATAATTTCTTGACCTCGAATAGCCTCTCATGTAACTATTACGCCGTTGTTTATGGTTTCAACCGACAACCTGCCTGACACGATTTATCGTGAAGGTGGCCCCGATGAGGAAGGGGATTCTAACAATTAATATAACTATAGAGAGGATTTACAAATGTCTGAAGTAAAAGAAAATGATAACAGCATGTGGTTCATCGTTGGCGGCTGTATTGTTGCAATGGTCGTTGTGGTTATGTTCCTGAAAGGCGAGAAATCAGAGCATTTAAAAAGCGGTGCAGTTGCTCAATTACAAGCTGAAACATTTGCTAACATTGAAAAAAGACATACTCAAAATAACGTGACTGAAGCTCAAAAATCAGGCAAGTAATGAATAAAAAAAACCTCCAGCGCTTTCGCTGGAGGTTTTTTGTTTAACAGTAGGCTTACGGCGCTGTACTAGCCCCCGCCGGCGCATAAGCCGTAACCGATAACTCAAGCAAGGGCTGATCTTCTTGTCCCATTTGACGAAATTTTAACGCGCCCGCTAAAGCCTTTGGCGCTGTGCTTGTACAGCTGCTTTTAACCAACAACCATGCTGAATCTCTAACTGACGAACCGTCATCATCTTCATAGCTCACATCGGTACTGAAATTAATCCAATTTTGACTCAACGGGGCTAAGCTCGTTAAAGGTCGTGCGGCATCGCCAGTTTTGTGTACCACCGATGTTCCCGTTAATCCCGCTCGATACAGCACATCATCCGATTGCCCTGCGCCAGTATCTGAAAAATAGTACGCAACTGAAATGGGTTGACGATTTTTAAACCCACCTCGAACGACGTCATTAATTTCAAAATATTGCATCCCGGGACTACCTGGGCGACGATCATAATCCACATTATTCAAACGAATTTTACTGCCATAAATGCAGCTTGCACCCTTGCGCCATACCTGATCCATCACATAACCCACAATCAGCGGCTGATTTAGGGTATACGTATTGGTCATCGTGAGATTACGGATTGCCTTAGCGACTTGGGCATAACCGGCTAGAGGTGGCGTAATGCTAGGAACAGCGCAGGTATTATTATCGCCCGCTCCTGGAAAAAACGTAGGCGGCGTTGAGCCATTGGGATTTGCACCAAAATTTCCTGATACATTACAACTCACATAAGCCGTTGTACCGCCGGTGACAACAAAGCCTTTGACGGGCATTGTCACAAAACCTGTGGCAAAAACGGGTATAGACATCAGCAATGCAGCACCTAGCAAGAGTGTTACAGCAAGAGAATTTTTCATTGTTTTTCCTAATAAAGTCTAAAAGTACAGACACCATCGTTTTTTGCACTACAGGTATAGATCCTAGATAGACAGTAAATGACAAAACGGCGGCTTATTTTCGGATTTTACACTACAATGCGACTGATTTATAAGCAACTGATGTCAAGGGGTTATTGTGAGCTTACGCAAATGGCAACACCAACTAACCAAACTACAAGCCCATAGTCTGGCGGTTGGCATATTCTTAATTGCACTCGCGCTGCGTTTCCTGTTGCTTCCGGTCGAAGCGGGACAAGCCTTTCTGACTTTTTATCCCGCCATAGTGCTGACTTTTACAGTCTGCGGTTTAGAGCCTGGATTTCTACTAGCGATTTTTAGCGCATTTGTCGCGCATTTCATTTTCTTTGCACCGTATTTTTCGTTTGCTAACAAGGGTGATGGGAATATTGCTGTCGTTATGTTCTTGTTATCTGCCTACCTGATTGCCCGAGTAGTCGGGCAACTTCGAGATACATCGGTTCATCTGCATGATCTTATTCATAATTCGCCTGCCGGCATCATTACGATTGATGCCACGACTGGAAAATTCACTAGTGCCAATCCGGCTGCACTATCGCTTTTTGGCTATAGCGAGTCTGAGATGCTATCCAAGTGCATCGCCGATCTGACTCTGCCGGATAAACGAGAAACATCCCGCCCGCGCAACCAAACCTTATTTAACGGGCATTTCGAAAAGCGTTATGTCCGCAAAGACGGTAGCCGCTTCTGGGCAGAAACTCATGCCTCTACTTTAAAAGAGGCGAGCGGTAACGTTCAGATATCCATAGGCAATATCATCGACATTACAGCACTTAAGCAAAGCCATACAGCACCAAGCCTCAGTGAGCAAGATTATCTATCCGTGTTGGAAGATCAAACCGAACTGATTTGTCGATTCAAACCAGATGGCACGATGCTGTATGTGAATACCGCCTTTTGTCGGTTTTTTGCACTAGATCAAGATGCGGTCGTAGGCACGCGTTGGCAACCTCTGGTTTTTCCTGACGATCTGTCGAAGGTGTTACAGCACTTAAGCTCACTCAATCCCCGGCAGCCTGTTGTGACTATCGAGAACCGCGTGTTTGCAGCCGGAGAACACGTCCGCTGGGGGCAATTCATTAATCGGGCTTTCTTTGATGATCAAGACCATTTAATCGAGATTCAATCGGTGGGTCGTGACGTCACAGAGCGTAAAGAGGCTGAAGCAAAAGCCCATCAGCTCTTTGATTTGTTAATCAAGATCGCCAATCGGGTGCCAGGAGTTGTCTATCAATACAAACTGCGACCGGATGGCAGTTCCTGCTTTCCGTTTGCTAGCGAGGGTATGACTGATATTTATGGGATTAGCCCTGAACAGGTGCGAGAGGATGCCGCTCCGGTATTTACAAGGTTTCATCCCAACGATCTGGATGGCATTGTCCAATCCATACGTCTATCAGCAGACACCCTCAGCCTTTGGCACTACGAATATCGTGTCAAATACCCCGATGGCAGAGTGCGCTGGTTGCTGGGCAACGCCATGCCAAACCGAGAAGCCGATGGCTCGACACTGTGGCATGGCTATATCTCGGATATTACTGATCGGAGGGCGATCGAATTTGAGCTTCTGAAAGAAAATGAGAAAAACCGAGCGATATTACGTCATGCCAGTGATGGCATTCACATTCTCAATCAAAGTGGCTGCATCGTCGAAGTAAGTGACTCATTTTGCACCATGCTGGGGTATACCCGTGAAGAGATGATCGGTATGCACGTTTCTCAATGGGATGCTGGATTCAGCAGTATCGACGAGCAAACGGCCATCATTAGGCAGCAATTTGATACATTACATCGCTCTCAATTTGAGACGCGCCACCGCCGTAAAGACGGTAGTATTTTTGATGTCGAGGTTAGTGGCAAGGCCTTAGTGTTAGATAGAGAGTCCTTGCTATTTAACTCGTCTAGGGATATTTCCGAACGCAAGCACTTGGCGGCAACAGTCGCCCAGATAGCCCGAGAAATGGAAGACATCTATGAATATGCACCGTGCGGTTATCACTCCGTTGATCAGCGCGGCGTATTTCTCCGCATCAATGCGACCGAACTGGCATGGCTGGGCTGTTCTAAAGAAGAGGTCATCGAGAAAAAGAAACTTTCCGACTTCTTGACGCCGGCGAGTCAGTTACGCTACCAAGCAGCGTTCCCGGCATTTGTGCAAAATGGCGTTATAGAAGGTCTGGAGTTTGAACTTGTCGCACCTAACCAGCCACCCCGATTTATTCGTTTAGATGCAACCGCCGTTATAGATGACAATGGCAAATTCCTGATGAGCCGTTCAGTGCTTTACGACATTACCCAGACTAAGAAAATCCAGGATGCCTTGTGTGTCAGTGAAGAACGTTTTCGCATGATGGCGAATGCTGCTCCGGTGCTAATCTGGATTGCCGGATTGGACAAAGCGTGCAATTGGTTCAACAAGGTTTGGTTAGATTTTACCGGACGCAGTTTGGAGCAGGAAGCGGGGAATGGCTGGACAGAAGGCGTACATCCAAACGACTTGCAGCGTTGTCTGGATATCTATATCAGCCATTTTGAGCGTCGCGAAAATTTCCAGATGGAGTATCGATTACGCCGCCATGACGGGGAATATCGCTGGATAGCCGATCACGGAGTACCGTTAGTAGACAGCGAGGGTAATTTCTCCGGCTATATTGGTTCCTGCATTGATGTGACCGATAGTCACTGGTCGATCTCGCAATTGCAAGACACCTTGTTGGAACTGGAAGATAAAACTGCACGTTTAGAAGCTATTTTAGAATATGCCAGCGACGGCATTCATATTCTGGATAGCGCTGGTAATCTGCTGCAATTCAGCACATCATTTGCCCGCATGTTGGGCTATACCCACGAAGAAGTGGCGCAACTCAATGTCGCCGATTGGGACGCACTCGTCCCTATTGCACAACACACTGAGGCGATTAAAAATTTGATCAACACGAGTGCAACATTTGAAACCCAGCATCGTCGCAAAGATGGCTCGGTGTTTGATGTTGAAATTCACGCCTGCGGCGTCAATCTTGACGGGAAACCCTGTCTATATGCGTCTGCACGGGATATGACAGAGCGCAAAACATACGAACGACAGCTCAAGCAATTGTCTATTGAGCAGCAAGCGATGCTGGATACCGATCTCATCGGTATATCCAAAGTGCAGGATGGATTTATTACATGGAAAAACAAAGCCATAGATTATATCTTCGGATACGAATCCGATGAATTACTTGGCGCGAACAGCCGAATTTTATATCCAGACATCCAGACCTATCAGGCATTGACTGATGCGGCATACCCCGTCCTTTATGGAAATGGAATTTATCGTACACAAATGGAAATGCGGCGCAAAGAAGGCGAGAAAATCTGGATTGGTTTAAATGGCGTGTTGCTATCCGAATTTGATAATGAATCGATGTGGATGATGGCCGACATCACACTGATGAAACAATATGAAGCGGAAATCCTAAAAATCGCCTACCATGACAACCTGACTGGATTACCTAATCGATTACTGGTCGCTGATCGTTTGAATCAGGCGCTAGCCCAAGCGGAACGTTCTAAACGCATGATTGCCGTTTGCTATCTGGATTTGGACGGTTTTAAACCCGTCAACGACAACCACGGGCATCAGGTAGGTGACCAATTGTTAAAAGAAATCGCCAATAGGATGCAGGCAGCTGTACGTGCCAATGATACCGTGGGTCGCTTAGGCGGTGATGAGTTTGTATTACTCTTGACTGATCTGGAAAGTGCAGAGGAGTATCAAATTATTCTGGAACGGGTGATGAATGCGATTAACCAACCGATGTTGCTCAATGACTCGTTGCAGGTCAAAGTCGGCGCTAGCATCGGAATTACTGTCTTTCCAGAGGACAACGAAGCGCCTGATACGCTGCTACGTCACGCGGATCAGGCAATGTATCAAGCCAAGCGGGCGGGTCGCAATCGAGTGTGTTTTTTTAGCTGTGATGTGCCATAGGCGATTGGCGGTTTTGGGGCTACCCACTGAACACGAGACAGCGTGAATAGGCTAGACCTGTGGAGCGCAAGCTCTGCTTGCAGGCAGAGCCTACTCGCCTCATTGACATGAGTAGCCACTATTGAAATCAAACAGTTAAAGCGGTTTTACTCCGGTAGCGTCAATCATTGACCTAATGCACTTGCGCGTAACTTTCGCGTACCTCTTTAAGCTCTAAAGCAATTTCACGGCGCATCCTAAAATCCCGTTTGGAATGGGCGATGTTGTATGGGATTTTGGGATTGCGCTCGTATTTAACGGCGGTGCGAATAATGCCAATCCACTGCCGTTCATTGTCTTCCATTTCCTTAAAGCGATTACGAATGCGCTCCAGCTCTTGGTTGCAATAGGTGATAAAACCTGCCGCATAAAAGACGCTGTTTTTTAAATAATCTTGCAGCGCGGCTAAATCCCCATTTATTTCTTCGACGACTTGCTCAAAATTGGCAGGTTCCGGTGAGCGCGTTAATTCTTCAGCGATGTTTTTGCCAGCACCCACCATCGCCTCTTGTGTGTCGGGTATGATTGCCGCTTTTGCCGCACGACTGGCTCGCCCGACAACCGCCGCCACTTCAGCGACCGCAACATCGGTCATGTCTTGCGTATTAGCCGACTTGACGGTTCTTGCTACTTTTGCCGCCTGTTGAATCGTTTTTTCCCATAAGCCATAGCGCAAATAATGCGTTAAACGACCTTCTGCGGGTGTTGCGCCTTTTTCTTCGCTGATATAAAACGCTTCAAGGGTTTTTATTTCGGCGGCTCGCTCGTTTAATAAGCGTTCTCTGGCTTGCAAGGGTTTGGCTATAAACACTTCTACCGCTACACGCCCAAAGCGTAAAAACAGCACTTGAAAGCCATGTCGAATACGGGCTTGCTCAATACTTTCGTCAATATGGGAATGCAGCAAGTTTTTACGCACCTCGTCAGTATCCCATAATAATTCCTGCGTTTTTTGCACCATTTGATCAATCAAGGCCTGCAAGGCTTGTGCGAGTTGATCGGTCATTTCAGTTTCAAATTTTTGCTGAATTTCGCGATACAGCTCTTCGCGGATTTTATAATTACCTTCCCGAGAATCGGGCATGGACATTGTGCCGCCTGCGGTATAAATTCTTTTTAACTCATTGGGTTGTGCGGTATTTAACGTCGCCAACAAGGTTTCAATTTTTTGATCATACGCGGCATGTAAGGCGGCTAATTCTTCATGCTCAGCCCCTAGCGCATCCGCCTCGGTGCGGCCTTGTATGCTTTGGGCATACCACACATCAAAATCTTTTTTGATACGTTGCCATTCGCGTCCCCACCATTGGTTAAATTCTTTGCCCAATAAATCATCTTCTTGGCTGTCATGGATGTCCGCATTGCCATAGATAGGCTCAAGCTTCATCAAAATTTCACCGGCATAATGCCGGATGTTGCCCACAATGGCATTACAACGTTTGCTTAAGACATCCGCACGTTCATTATCAATATAAAAATTAACCGCATCTTTTAAGAAGCTCATGCCGTCAGTGATGCCGATTTTTTTAAGTTTCATTTTATCGTCAGCACTTTTGGAGCGTCTTAAGGTATCTTCCGATGGAATACCAAACTCAACCAAATGCGCTCTAGCACACACCGGAATCAAACGCCGCTCAGGTACGGCTGGCCAATAGGCGCGGTGCTTTTCGTAGGTATCTTTAAAGTCAATTTGATCGTCTAGGGCATCGGCTTGGGTGAGTACCACAAAAATTTTGTCTGATACGCGAATGCTTGGATCTTCTGCATCAGCGACCATCAACATATCTTTTTCAGGGCCGGTAATCGACGGTTGCTTCATTTCCTTGGCGTAGATAATCGCATCGCAGTTTTTAAGCCGCTCTATCGCTTGCTCGGCGTGCATTAAAATGCCCGAGTTAAAACCTGGGACATCGTGGAAAATAATATCGCGGTCACTGCGAAGGCGCACGGTTTTCAATTGGATACGCTTAATGGCCAAAGATTGCGCTCGATTTTTGAAAACGGCAGATTGTAATTGCTCACTAATTTCATTGATATCAATGAAGGATTGACTAAAGCCATTCTTTTGACGTGAAAACTCGTAAATGGCTGACAGATTTTTTTCGGTGTCGTCGTAATCTTCCTGAATTTCTTTTTTCTCTTTGTCACTTAATAAGGTGCTGGCGAGTGCGTCTCGACGTTGCAGCTGTAATTTACTGATTTCTTCCTTACTGTAATATTGGATAGATAGCGATTGATCTTGCTCGGTTTGTGCTGACCAAATTTCTGTGCTGGTAAATGTGCAACGTTCACGTGCCGAGGGCAGAATCTCTTGTCCTAACCATGCATTGAGTAAGGCACTTTTGCCGGCTTTTTCCAAACCAATCACCGCAACTTCAAACCGATTAGCACGTAAGCGGTCGAGTTGTTGATTTAAACGGGGATGTTCTGCATTCAGTTTTTGCTGGAGTTCAGCGGCAATATCTACGCCGGTTTTGTTGCACAGATTTACTAATTTATCCGCCAATACAGAAGTTTTTTCTAGGCGAACAAGTTGTTGTTGACAGGTTTCTAGCCAATTAGACATATCAATTCCAGGGTCATAATGTAAAAAACAATTAATAATCAATTATTTATGTATTATAAGGGGTAATATAGGGGTAAGTATTGAAATTTTTACCGTTATTATCTGATAGTTTAGCACGTCTTTTGGGGGTATTGACTGTTCACCTTAACATCTTAAGCCATATAGTCATAAACCATAGACGGCTGATCTCTGAGTGTAATCGGTGTTGGATCTCTAGCTTTGATGTCAGAGTAAGCCAGCATCCAACGCCCTTGGACGATAGACTCTACGCCGGTGCTGATCTGATTGTGTGTCATGGCATAGTCAACCATGCGGCTGATCTCTGAATAGAATTGGTGTGCAGGCGCAGTTTCATATCAGCAATTAACGGTTTGATGACTGCCATGATGTCTGAGGCTTTGATCTCGCTAGACGCTACGCC
>CAJAVP010000013.1 GCA_903945375.1 uncultured Methylococcaceae bacterium
CACCCTGTTTTCCACTCGGCGCTGGACGCCATTGAGTACGTACAAACTCTTCATCCAGCCACACCGTCACGTCGCCTCGCTGCACCAGTGCGCGATCATATTCAGGCCAGTTACTTGCCATTTACTTTTTGGCAGGCTTTCTTTGTTAGAAATGGCGTTTTTGATTCGGACTGACTGGTCATGATAATTCTCCGGTACGGTTGCTTTTGGGCGATAGTTTATAGCATTTGAGAGTTTATGCACCAACGTCTAATGGCGTGGGTTTGTAATCGGAGAACTGTCAGAGTTTTTTGTGTCAGCTTTAATTGGGCAGATGTGCTCCTTATAGCTTAGGTAAGTTGCCAATAGTCGGAGTGCAGGCTTTGCCTGCACTCCAGCCGTACACAGTTGTCCAGTTCTTGGAAGTAGGGGCAGATGATCTAGGGCAACAAAAGTTGAGTTGTATGCCTAATAATAAAATTTATGCATTGAGAGCCACGCCATAACAAACTGAGCAAGTGAGCTCTCAATTTTCTCATAACCCCAATTCACTCAGCCCAGGATGATCATCGGGGCGTCGCCCTTGTGGCCATTGAAATTTACGTTCGCTTTCTAAAATGGCTAGATCATTAATACTGGCATAACGTCGCTGCATCAAGCCATTCTCGGTAAATTCCCAGTTTTCATTGCCATAAGAGCGGAACCATTGTTGCTGATCGTTATGCCATTCATAGGCAAATCGTACAGCGATACGGTTGTCTGAAAACGCCCATAATTCTTTTATTAAGCGGTATTCCAGTTCCGTTGCCCATTTGTGTTTTAAAAATTCGATAATTTGTGCGCGTCCAACGGGGAATTCTGCACGGTTGCGCCATTGACTATCGGGGGTGTAAACCAAAGCAACGCGCTCTGGATCGCGGCTATTCCAGCCATCTTCAGCCATGCGAACTTTTTGTGTGGCCGTGTCTAAGTTAAACGGGGGTAAGGGTGGGCGAGCTTCTTGAGTAGACATTGTTATTTTCCTTGTAGTAGATAGATTCGGGCAAATACCCATGAGTCTGAATCGTTTTTGTGCGAAAGCTTGAAAGATTACAATCCTTCCCAGGGAGTATATAACCCGCTGACATCCACTCCAAAAAAATCTAATACACGTCCGACGGTTTCATCAACCATTGCCGACATGGAATCGGATTTACTGTAAAACGCTGGCATTGGTGGAAAAATAATGCCGCCATTTTCGGTCACAGCAGCCATATTGCGGATATGCAATAAATTTAGTGGCGTTTCTCTGGGCATGACAACCAAGCGGCGGCGTTCTTTGAGTACGACATCTGCTGCGCGTGAAATGAGGTTGTCACCAAAACCATGTGCAACAGCGGCTAGGGTTTTCATGGAGCAGGGCGCAATGATCATGCCTTCGGTTTTAAAGCCGCCACTGGCGATACTGGAGGCAATATCTTTGATGCCGTGCGTGATATCAGCCAACGCATATAGCTCGTCTCTGCTCATATCTAATTCGTGTTTTAGGTTTAATACGCCGGCTGCTGAGATGATTAAATGCGTTTCCCAGATGGCTTGAGGCTGTAATATTTGTAACATTCTGACACCATAAATCGCGCCGGTGGCGCCGGTAATGGCAATGATCAAGCGTTTTTTAGATTTCATTTTATGGACTTCGTGAGGGCGACAGCGGAGTGAATATTTAGGGTCGATTTGTCATTATTATTGCCTGACAGAGTTTGTTCATTCTGATTTATACATCTGACTACTGACACGACTATAATGATGATTTATCCTTTATCTTACCGATTATCGAAAATGCTAACGTTATTATTACTTACTTGTTTTCTGGTGTTTTTGTACACCACAGATAAATCAAATCAGCTAGTTATCGTTATCGTTGTCTTGTTGTTATTGGATTGGTTACAGGTGATGTACGAACTGTTTGCTGCATTGTTTGGATGGTAACTTCGCTCACAGCGCGTAGCCTGAGAGCGAAGTATTTAGCTTATTCGGCTAATGCGGCAACAATAGCATCGCCCATTTCTATGGTACCGGATTTGGAATTTGGATTTAAGTCTGGCGTAACCCATTGTCCTTCATTGACAACTTTTTCAACGGCCTTGACGATACGTGCGGCAGCTTCGGTTTCTCCAATATGAGTCAACATCATCGCGCCAGCCATGATAACGGCAGTTGGATTGGCTAGGTTTTTGCCGGTAATATCCGGCGCACTGCCATGTACAGCTTCAAATAAAGCGGCATCTTCACCGATATTTGCGCCTGGAATTAAGCCTAGACCACCCACTAAGCCAGCGGTTAAATCGGACAAAATATCACCAAACATATTGGTGCAAACGACCACATCAAATTGATTAGGGTTCATGACCATGTGCATACATGCCGCATCAATAATTTTTTCATCAAATTGGATGTCCGGATAACGCACAGCGGTTTCTCGCGCTACGTCTAAAAATAAGCCTTGCGTGTATTTTAAGATATTAGCCTTATGACAAACCGTCACTTTTTTGCGTTGATTGTCGCGGGCGTATTGAAAGGCATAGTCGATGATTTTTTGTGAAGCTGCGCGTGTGACAACAGCCAAACTTTCTGCGATGTCTTTTTTTGGGGTTAAGTAATGCTCAAGTCCAGCATATAGCCCTTCGGTATTTTCACGGACAATAACAATGTCTACGTCTTCAAAGCGCGTTTTGATACCAGGCCAGCTTTTGGCAGGGCGGACATTGGCATAAAGTTCATATTTTTGGCGTAAGGCAACGTTGATGCTTCTAAAACCTGTACCAACGACGGTGGTTAATGGGCCTTTGAACGCAATGCGGTTTTTATCAAAAGAGGCCATTGTTTCATCGGGCAGCGGGTTGCCAAATTTCTCAAAGGCCGATTGACCCGCAAACGCTTCTTCCCAAGTGATGTTAACGCCAGAGGCGTTGATGACTTTTACGGCTTCATCCATGATGGAAGGGCCAATGCCATCCCCTTTAATGAGTGTGATGGTATGCATGATGTGCTCCTAAAGTGTACTGTGTAATGGTTGATCACCCCTTTTTGCAAAGAGCGACGTTGTGTTAATCCTAAATTTAAACTGGATTATAGAGGGATAAGCAAGATTTTATCCAGTTGGAAGCTTAAATATTACAAATATTGCCGCATTTGTTATTATGCTTGGCGATTGATGGTTTGCCCAATTAACCTAATATAGGAGTTGTCATGTCTGATTTGATTCCACCGCCTAACGGCTGCCCCATAACGATGCAAAATGGTCGCTTGCTTGTTCCAAATAATCCCATTATCCCTTTTATTGAAGGCGATGGTACGGGGCCGGATATTTGGCGAGCAACGGTACGTGTACTGGATGCCGCTGTAGCGCACAGTTATCAAGGCCAACGTAAAATTCATTGGCTGGAAGTGTACGCTGGCGAGAAAGCGTATCGACTTTTTGATACTTGGTTGCCTGATGGCACTGTTAATGCTTGTAGACAGTACTTGGTGTCTATAAAAGGCCCTTTGACGACACCGATTGGCGGCGGTATTCGTTCTTTGAATGTTGCGTTAAGGCAAATGCTGGATATGTATGTCTGTTTGCGTCCAGTCAGATGGTTTAACGGTGTGCCCTCGCCAGTGAAACATCCTGAGTCTGTTGATATGGTTATTTTTCGTGAAAATACTGAAGATATTTATGCGGGTTTGGAATTTGCTCAGGGCAGTGCTGAAAATGCACGGTTTTTACAGTTATTGAAAGAGAATTTCCCCGCTCAATTCAGCAAAATTCGTTTTCCTGAGACATCTGGAATAGGGATTAAGCCGGTCTCTTCGGAAGGCACTGAGCGTTTAATGCGAGCAGCGATTGAATACGCTATTACGAATCAACGCAAAAGTGTGACGATTGTGCATAAAGGCAACATCATGAAATTCACTGAAGGGGCATTCCGTCAGTGGGCTTATGAGTTGGCTGAACGCGAATATGCCGAGCAAACCTATACATGGTTGCAGTGGGAGAAGACCCGTGAGCAATTGGGTGAAGCAGCGGCTAATCTGGAGCAGGCGGCAGCTTTGGCAGCGGGTCGTATTTTGATTAAAGATGCGATTGCGGATATTGCTTTACAGCAAGTTTTAACACGCCCAGATGATTTTGATGTGATTGCCACTCTCAATTTAAATGGCGATTATCTATCAGACGCCTTAGCCGCACAGGTGGGCGGGATTGGCATTGCACCAGGCGGCAATATCAATTATCAAACGGGCACAGCCGTTTTTGAGGCGACGCATGGCACGGCACCTAAATATGCGGATTTAGATAAAGTTAATCCTGGATCATTAATCTTATCGGGTGAAATGATGCTGCGTTATATGGGCTGGACGGAAGCGGCGGATGCCATTATTCACGCTATGGATGCAGCTATCGCGGCTAAACGAGTGACTTATGATTTTGCGAGGTTAATGGATTGTGCTACAGAAGTGAAATGCAGTGAATTCGCTGACGCACTAATCGCTCACTTATAGTGTTCTGTATCGATGATACAATAACAACACATTTAATCATTTAATAGGCCATAACAGCCTAAACTTAATTTACATCGGAAAAAAAATATCATGACGGTTAGTGTGGATGATTTCAAAAATGCCCTGCGGCTTTGGGCCAGTGGTGTCTCAGTGGTCACAACGCATACGGAGAAATATGGTCTTCAAGGTATGACGGTGAGTGCTTTTAGTAGTGTTTCCGTTGATCCTCCACAAATATTAGTTTGTATTAATGAGCGTGCCGAGACGGGCGTAGGAATTATGGAAAGCGAGTTTTTTGCTGTTAATGTACTGAGTCAGCATCAACAAGCGGTTTCTAATCAATTTGCCGGTGGCAGTAGTCAAGCAGAACGTTTTGCTAATACGTCTTGGGAAAATGGCAGTACCGGTTTACCACTGCTAACAGAAAGCCTAATGTCTCTTGAATGTCGATTAGTCGATAAAGTGTTGGCTGGAACGCATTGGATTTTGATTGGCGAAGTGCTGCAATGTGTCTGTCGTACTGGCGATCCGCTATTGTATTATTCTGGAAATTATCGCCAGTTATCCGCTCTAA
Source organism: uncultured Methylococcaceae bacterium (assembly GCA_903945375.1). Taxonomy (GTDB): domain Bacteria; phylum Pseudomonadota; class Gammaproteobacteria; order Methylococcales; family Methylomonadaceae; genus Methylovulum. The sequence goes on from CAJAVP010000013.1 coordinate 5,075, forward strand.
ACTAAGCGCAATTTTTATAATGAATGGTCAGGTTATTATGTTTAATCAATTAAAAGAGGTTAAGGTTATGCCACATAGAATTTTTCAAAAGAGTCAACCTAAATCTCATATCACTATTCTTCCTGACTTGGGCATGGAAGAGCAACATTTAACAGATGATTTTAAGCGTTATTATGGGCATCGCTTGGGACGTGACGAAAATTGTCGCTCACCACACTATGCTTACGAGGCCCTATCTTTGGCAATTAGTGATCGATTAATCGAGCGTTGGAAAAAAACTTATCTGGCGTATAAAGCACAGGATTGCCGCCGCGCTTATTATTTATCGATGGAATTTTTAATGGGGCGCACTCTGAGTAATGCCATGCTGAATTTAGGCATGAATAACTCGGTTGAAAAATCAATGTACAGTCTGGGGTTAGATCTGGAAGAATTGATTGAAAGTGAACCCGATGCAGGATTGGGTAACGGCGGTCTAGGTCGTTTGGCAGCTTGTTTTATTGATAGCTGCGCGACCTTACAGTTGCCGGTAACCGGTTATGGTTTACGTTATGAATACGGTATGTTTTCTCAAGATGTTGTGAATGGTGAGCAGGTTGAAAAACCCGATCATTGGCTACGCAACGGCAATATGTGGGAAATTGAACGCGCTGAATATACTCAACGCATTAAATTTGGTGGTCGCACCGAGATTCATACGGATGCTAATGGTCATAAAAAAGTGTGCTGGATTGATACCCATGATGTATTAGCTGTACCGTTTGATACGCCAATCCCAGGTTATCAAAATGGCACGGTCAATACCTTGCGTTTATGGAAAGCGGCGGCAACGGAAGAGTTTGATTTGCAAGAATTTAATGCGGGCGATTATGCTGAATCGGTTGCCGCAAAGAATACCGCTGAAAATATTACTATGGTTTTGTATCCGAATGATGCCAATGAAAACGGTAAAGCTCTGCGCCTGCGTCAACAGTATTTATTAACATCAGCGAGTTTGCAGGATGTGATTGATGGTTGGATAGGTCGGCATGGCAATGATTTTACCGAGTTTGCCGCCAAAAACTGCTTCCAATTGAATGATACTCATCCGAGTATCGCTATTGCTGAACTTATGCGCTTATTGGTTGATATTCATGGCTTGCCTTGGCATCAAGCGTGGCAAATTATTCGCGAAACCATGGCTTATACCAATCACACCTTGCTGCCAGAAGCATTGGAGCGTTGGTCGGTTAATCTGTTTAAACAGTTATTACCCAGAATTATGGAAATTATTTTTGAAATTAATGCCCATTTTTTGGCGGAAGTCTCTGCTCATTATCCCGGCGATAAACAACGTCTGGCACGTATGTCTTTGATTGAAGAGGGCGCTGAACAACATGTCAGAATGGCTTATTTAGCGATTGTCGGTAGTTATTCAGTTAATGGCGTGGCTGAATTGCACTCTAAATTATTACAACAAGGCTTGTTCCGTGATTTTTATGAGTTGTGGCCTGCTAAGTTCAATAATAAAACCAATGGCGTTACGCCTCGCCGCTGGCTCGCTGCGTGTAATCCTGAATTGGCGGCGTTAATTACTGAGACAATTGGTGAGGGTTGGTTAACGGATTTGTCGCAACTGACGAAACTCAAGCCTTACGCTGAAAATAGTGCATTCCGTAAGCGTTGGTACGCGGTGCAGCAAAATGCCAAACAGCGTTTGATTGATTTCAAAAAGCTGGAATTGGATGTGGATTTATCGGTAGATGCTTTGTTTGATGTGCAGGTAAAGCGTGTTCACGAATATAAACGTCAATTGCTCAACGTGCTGCATGTCATTCATTTGTATGATCGTATTAAACGTGGTGATACGGAAAACTGGACAAAACGTTGTGTGCTAATTGGCGGCAAAGCAGCGCCTGGCTATTTTATGGCGAAGCGAATTATTAAATTAATCAATAATGTTGCGAATGTCATTAATCATGATCCTGATGTCGGCGAAAAGCTGAAATTAATTTTTCTGCCCAATTACCGCGTATCAGCAATGGAAAAAATTTGTCCAGGTGCCGATCTGTCTGAGCAAATTTCCACAGCCGGTAAAGAAGCTTCTGGCACTGGCAATATGAAATTTATGATGAATGGCGCATTAACTATCGGCACATTAGATGGCGCTAATATTGAAATTCGCGAGGAAGTTGGTGATGACAATTTCTTCTTATTTGGTCTGACCGAAGAACAGGTGGAAGATTTGCGTCACCATTATGATCCTGAGAGCATGATTAATCAGGATGAAGACTTACAGCGCGTGGTTAAACTGTTGGAGTGTGGGCATTTTAATCAATTTGAACCCGGTATTTTTGATCCAATTTTAGCTTCTATCAAAAGTCCTCATGATCCGTGGATGACCGTGGCAGATTTTCGTAGCTTTGTCGATACGCAAAAACGCGTCGAAGAAGCGTATCAAGATAAAGAACGTTGGACGAAAATGAGTATTTTAAACTGTGCAGGTAGTGGTAAGTTCTCAACAGATCGGACAATCGCTGAATACAATGACGAGATTTGGAAGCTCGATCCCATCTACATCAATAAAACAGTCTAACAGTGCTACATATCGTTCTGTATGAGCCGGAGATTCCGGCAAATACGGGCAATATTATTCGTTTGTGTGCCAATGCAGGAGCTCATCTTCATTTAATTAAGCCCTTAGGTTTTGTGATGGAGGATAAAAAGTTGCGCCGAGCCGGGCTTGATTATCATGAATGGGTCGCTGTAAAAGAACATGAGTCGCTCACTGAATGTCTTGATGCTATTAAACCGCAGCGGTTGTTTGCTTTGACGACCAAAGGTAGGCGGATATTTAGTCAGGTGCGTTTCCAAGCGCAGGATGCGTTGTTGTTTGGCCCTGAAACTCGGGGCTTGCCTGCAACTGTACTCGCTAATGTAGGGGCTAAAAATTGTTTGTATGTACCTATGTGCGAAGAAAGCCGAAGTCTTAATCTTTCAAATACTGTGTCGATTGTGCTTTATGAGGCGTGGCGGCAATTGTCTTATGACGGTGCATTAATAAAATAGCAACAGTTAGCGCTCAAATTCGTACCCTTAAAAATATTAACGGAGTCAAAACTCGTTTTTGACCCCGATTAACTTAATCAATATTCAAATAAACTTTAAAAATTTAAATACAAAATGTTATCCATTTTTTCACCGACAGGACTAGCTATGAATTCAAGCGTTAAAATTTTGGTCGGTTGCCTTGCGTCAGGGTTAATCGCATGTGCTGGGGATGGCACTTCGCATCAGCTTGCTAATGAAAAACCTGTTGAAAATAATGCCGCATTAAGCAATAAGGATTTACCTCCGCCAGCAAAACAAGAGCCACCTATGACAATGAGTAAAAACGGAACAACGCTTGCTCTGGTTCGAATGATGGACGGTGCGGTGTGTAAAAATGACCAAGAAGGCGTAATGGGTACGTTTATGGTGTATGCCAATCCTGACGATATTGCCCGTATCAAGCGCGATAAAGGCAATAAAGTGTTTAGTGAATTTGAAACTAAAATAGAAGCTTTTTCAGAACGTGTGTTGCAGTTAGCGGTCGATAAAACGAATTTAGCGGCCGATCCTTTTGCTCTAGGCGAGGATGTGGCTCAACAAAAACTAGCGCAGCAATTAGATACCAATTTTAGGCTTTCTGTATCTGAAGCGATTGCTGGTTTTGAAAAAGAAACGACGCTGACTATTGATGTCAGTCCGTTTCCGGCCTCATTTATATTTTACCAAAACGGCTGTAATGCACATTTGCCCGAATTAACAGATAACGATAACGCCAAAAGCAACTGAATAAAGCCTTGAGTTGCGATAGTTCCTCTCGTTAAAAGGGACTGAATGATGACAGAATTTGTTAGGAAATACTTTTATGACCCCTCCATTTGATCCCAAAGAAGAGCTGCGATTGCAATTAAGACGTGCCGCGTTGGAATACCATGAGTTTCCGACGCGCGGCAAAATCAGCGTGATGCCCACTAAGCAGTTATCTAATCAACGTGATTTAGCATTAGCCTATTCCCCGGGTGTTGCCGCTGCTTGCGATGAAATTGTTGCTAATCCGGCGAATGCAGCCAAATATACGGCTCGCGGTAATTTGGTGGCCGTTATTACTAACGGTACGGCAGTTTTGGGATTAGGTAATATTGGGCCATTAGCTGCAAAACCGGTGATGGAAGGGAAAGCGGTGTTGTTTAAAAAATTTGCGGGCATTGATGTTTTCGATATAGAAATTAATGAATCCGATCCTGACAAATTGTGTGACATTATCGCGGCATTAGAGCCTACATTTGGAGGGATTAATTTAGAAGATATCAAAGCCCCCGAATGTTTTTATATTGAGCGTAAATTGCGTGAGCGGATGAAAATTCCTGTTTTTCATGATGATCAGCATGGTACTGCCATTATCGTCGGTGCTGCTCTTCTAAATGCCTTGAAAGTTGTCGAAAAATCTATTAAAACCAGTAGATTAGTGGTATCTGGAGCGGGGGCGGCGGCGCTGGCGTGTTTAGATTTATTAGTTGATTTAGGATTTCCGATTGAAAATATTTACGTGACTGATTTGGCAGGCGTCGTTTATCAAGGTCGCACCGAATTAATGGACGAAGATAAAATGCGATTTGCTCAGCCGACTGATGCAAGGGTATTAGCGGATATTATTGCCGGTGCAGATATCTTTTTGGGCTTATCAGCGGGCGGTGTATTAAAGCCAGAAATGGTCAGTCAGATGGCGGATAAGCCCATTATTATGGCATTGGCTAATCCTACGCCTGAGATTTTGCCTGAAGAGGTGAGGGCCGTTCGTGACGATGCCGTGATTGCAACGGGACGTTCTGATTATCCTAATCAAGTTAATAACGTATTGTGTTTTCCGTATATTTTTAGAGGGGCGTTAGATTGCGGCGCAACAACAATAACCCGCGAAATGGAAATTGCCACCGTGTACGCACTCGCCAAATTAGCGCAAGCGGAGCAATCGGATGTCGCAACCAGTGCGTATGGTATTAGTCATCTTTTTTTTGGATCTAATTACTTGATTCCTTTGCCATTTGATCCTCGTTTAATGTGCCATATCGCACCGGCGGTTGCTAAAGCGGCCGAGCAATCTGGCGTTGCCACGCAACCCATTCAAGATATGCAAGCCTATGTTGAGCGACTACAACAATTTGTTTATCACAGCGGCAGTTTTATGCAGCCCATTTTTCATCATGCCAAAAAATCACCGCCAGATAATAAGCGAATTGTGTTTGCTGAAGGGGAAGATGAGCGGGTTTTACGCGCCGTACAAATTTTGGTTGATGAGAACATTGTCACACCCATTTTAATAGGTCGTCCGGCAGTGTTAATGCAACAGATTGAAAATTTAGGTTTACGCTTAGTGCCTGAGCAAGATTTTCAGTTGATTAATCCTGATTATAATGAATTTTATCCCGAGTTTTGCCAAAGCTATTTGCACATGACTCAGCGCAAGGGCGTAACCGAGCATTATGCGAAGCTGGAAATGCGTCGTCGTTATACTTTACTAGGTGCCATGTTAATTGATAAGGGCCATGCGGATGGCATGATCTGCGGTACGTTCGGTACCCCTGTTTTGCATTTGCATTATGTCGATCAAGTATTAGGTAAACGTGCCGGAGGCAATGTGTATGCAGCAATGAATTGTCTCGTATTACCGGACTGCCAACTTGCGTTGGTTGACACACATATCAACGAAAACCCCAGTGCCACTGAGCTTGCAGAAATCACCCTCATGGCTGTAGAACAAATGCGTCATTTTGGATTAGTCCCTCGAGTTGCCTTATTATCACATTCTAATTTTGGAACCAGTGATAGTGCCTCTGCCAAAAAAATGCGAGCAGCGTTAGCGATTCTCCGTGAGCAAGCTCCAGAGCTTGAAATTGATGGCGAAATGCACGGTGATGCGGCTTTAGACTTTGATATGTTGAAAACGATGATGCCTAATTCCTTGTTAAAAGGTCGGGCAAACTTACTGGTATTGCCGAATATCGATGCTGCTAATATCGCTTATAACTTATTAAAAACAGCGGCAGGAAATGGTGTCGCAATTGGTCCAATACTATTGGGTTGTGCTAAACCCGTACATATTTTGACGGCTTCAGCAACAGTGAGACGGATAGTCAATATGGCGGCTTTATGTGTTGTTGATAGCGTATCTTCAAATAACTAAATTCGATCGTAACTGTTTAGCGCCATGCTGAGTTGATAGCCAAAGTTCTATTTGATTGGGCTATCTGCCAGTCTCTTTTGGATGATTTAGTCGCTGGGCATCCATGCCCGATTAGGTCATCCTATTAAATTTTTTGGTGTTTTATCATTAACGCCAAAATTGTTTTGCCTAGCGTATTCAAGCCTAAACCTAAAAGTACATAAAATACCGCTGAACCCACATAGAGTGGAAAATATTGTTTGACGGTGACGGCGTAATCTAACCAAGCCAGACTTTCATAACGTCCTGAAAATAAGAAGAAGCTACCGTTGGATACCACAAATGCCAGCGTGGCTGCTAAGCTGCTTAAAACAAGAATAAGTCCTAGGTTACGCACGTTGCGTGCAGTTAAGTTCGCACAATAACAGCCAGTTAGCCACATCACGCCATAAGTCAGCGTCAGAAAAACATACGCAGGTGAAATACACCAAGCACTCGTACCATTAGCAATGGCAAGATAGTCAATCACGCCCGCCAAGATAAGCAAAAATCCGCCCATCATGGCTTTGGCGTAGAGATTGCCACGATAAAAGCCTGCAAAGAAAAATACCGCTAATGACGCATCTGGTAAATGTAAAACATCCCCAAAATGATGGAAGCGCGTCATAACCATCAGCACTATCAAACCAATAGGCAAATAATCAAAAGATAAGGTTTGTTTATTAATCATGTAAAGCTCCCGAAATTCAGGTTCAGTTATTGTAATGGATAGACACAAAGAAATTCCTATCCGGCGTATTATAAGCATTGACTGTTTGATAATGCTCGTTTAGTAAATTATTTAGTTTGGCGCTGAGCATCCAGCTTTTATTAATATGCCAACCCGTGCGTAAATCAACGGTGACAAACCCGTGAAGATGAACCGGTGCGGTCGGATAAACGCTAAAATCCTGGTCAGGTCGATCACCTTGCGCGAGTACATTTACGCCTAAATCAAAAGCGGCAAGGCTTCGAGACATATCAAATGACAAGGATTTGTCGGTACGCCGTTGCAAACGTTGACCGGTTTGTAAATCAATGGGTCTTAATAGATTTAAATTAAGTTTGTGATGCCAGCCCAGCCAATCGGTCGCAAACTGCATTTCTAGTCCTTCAATACGGGCTTTATTGATATTGACGGGAGGCCATCCGGAAATCAATTGTTCAATATCCGTATGATAGGCGCGTAGTTCCCAATGCCATTGACCATGATCACCGGCAAGCCCTACTTCATACGATTGAGATTCTTCCGGTTTTAGTTTTGGATTGCCTCCGCCATAACCCGTATCAGGCCAATACAGCTGGTTGAAAGTAGGTGCTTTAAACGCATTACCAAAACTGGCAAAGGGACTAATTCCAAAAACACTGTTGTAACGCCAGCCAAGACTACCTGTAACATAATGACCAAATGCCTGGTTTTTATCCCAACGGACTGAGGCATTGACAACATGCGAGTCCAGAAAACGGCTTTGCAATTCGGTAAAAACACCGACATCATAACGCGAAGGTTTACTATAACCGTCAAAGCCTGGATTAAACGGATCAAGATCGCTACTCTCTACTTCGTCGACACGATAATCCGAGCCAATAGTGAGTTGATGAGCATCTGACAGATGGAGTTGGTTTAACCAGCTCGCATTCCAGCGTGTTGTATTATAAGCACTGTCAAAAATGCCGTTTGAGAAAAAAGTTTTTAACTCATCCCGACTTTGCCCTAAACGAAGGGAACTATGCCATTGTTCCAGTACGTCAGTGCTTGCGACAAGGCCTACCACATGATTGTTAAACGCCGAGTTATCGCCGCCATAGCTGGTATCAAATTCATTTACCCCCTCGGTATGCATAAAAAATGCCTCCACTTCGGTACTATGACCAAAGCGATGTCCAGCACGGGCATTAATTCCAGTATTTTGATAAGCATCTCGATCAGGATCACTATTTTGTTTGGTATTAAAGCCCTGCGAATCCAGATGAGACACTCCTAGGTTATACCAGCTATTATGGAGACGACCGCTGACTGTTCCGGCGGTGTGTGCGGTATCGTAAGAGCCACCACCGGCATCGAGCGTAAATTGCGGTTTATCGGATTGACTGCCTTTACGAGTAAAAATCTGGATAACACCACCAATCGCTTCTGAGCCGTATAAACTAGATTGTGGCCCTCTGATAATTTCCACGCGCTCGATTTGATCAATAGGAATCAACTCAAAGGGAGTGATGCCTAAAGAGGCTGAGCCGACTTTAATGCCATCAATTAAAACGAGAACATGACCTGTTTCCGTGCCGCGCATAAATAGCCCAGTAGGCTGACCATAGCTACCACTTTGGACGATATCGATGCCCAACGTGCCTTTGAATAAATCTGGCAAGGTTTTGACTTGCGAATTTTCAATATCTTGACGGGTATAAACGGTGGTTGCGGCAGTCAATTGGTTTTTAGGCGTTTCGGTTCGAGTGGCTGTGACCACAACACCGGGTATAGTAGTAATGTGATTGCCTGAAGTGTTTTGAGTGTTAAGTTCTTGTGCGTACAAATGTGAATGCACACCAACTAACAGTAATGAGCTTATAACGATTTTCTGCATAATGTCCTCTGTGCGCCGCCCGCGCATAGATAATAGAAGTTGCAGCGGCAGACAAAACAAAAGCAGTCTCGGAGGCGAGCCAGAAACAGGTGCATTCATTTCGCAAAGCAGCCCGCCGCTGCATCGAATACGCTTTGAGGCCGGTCTCCGGACTTGTAAGTGGCATTTGCCTAAACTATCACCTTCCCATGCCATGCACAGTGGTCTTTCGATAGTTTTTATACTTATTTACCGTTGCGGGGGCAGCGTCGGATTTGGATAAACCACACCGAACTTCCCGTTTAACCATTGGGTAAAACCCGCTGGAACCTTAAAGCAGGCGTCATTATAGGGCGTTATACTGATAAAGCAAACGAAAGCCTTTTTCAGTATCAATGCTAATTATGTAATAATATTTTTTAATCAATGTGTTACATATAAAAATATAATCTCATTGTTGTCTGTTACAAACTGTCCCGCTTTACGTTGGCAGCCTGTAAGCTATCGTTGAGCTTATTCTTGTTGATTGTGATTTTGACCCAATAGCAAATAAATAGCAGGCACCACAAATAAGGTGAATAGCGTACCGATTGCTATACCGGTGGCGATGACTAAGCCCATATTAAAGCGTGAGACAGCGCCTGCGCCGCTGGCTAATAAGAGCGGCAATACGCCTAAGACCATTGCGGCGGTGGTCATTAAAATCGGGCGTAGGCGGATGCTGGCAGCCGATTCGATTGCCGCGCGTTTGCTGATGCCTTCTTTTTGTCGAATGTTGGCAAATTCAACAATCAAAATCCCGTGTTTACTGATTAAGCCCATTAAAGTGACTAAGCCGACTTCGGTGTAAATATTCAGGGTGGCGTTGCCAATGCCGAGGGCAATAAAAATCAAAGCACCGGCAATAGACATGGGGACGGAGACTAGAATAATGAGTGGATCTTTGAAGCTCTCAAACTGCGCGGCTAAGGCTAAATAAATGATGACCAGCGCGAATAAGAAGGTAAAGATAAAGCCACTGGATTCTTTGACCAATTGCCGCGATTGTCCTGCGTAATCAATAGCATAACTGGGCGGTAATTGCTGCTTGGCAAGCGTTTGCAACGAGGCAATCGCGTCGCCTAAGGTAACGCCCGGAAAGGGTACGCCAGAAATGATGGCGGCATTGAGCTGTTGAAAGTGGTTGAGTGATTGAGGAACGGTTTTGGTGCTCAGTGTCGCTAGCGTTGATAACGGTATCATCGTGCCGTTTGCGGTGCGAATGGGGTAGTCTAATAATTGTTCGGCATTGAGTCGGAAACGTTGTTGTACCTGTGGGGTGACTTTATAAGATCGCCCCGATAGGCTGAAATAATTGACATAACCACCGCCCAGCATAGACGCTAACGAGGCACCAACATCTTCCATGCTTAAACCGAGTAAAGCAGCTTTGTCTCGATCGATGTCAATTTGCGATTGCGGCTGATCGTATTTTAGATCGCTATCTATAAAGACAAACATGCCAGATTTTTGCGCCGCTTGCATAAACTGTCTGGCAACGGTATTGAGTTGAGCAAAGGATTCGGTGGTACTGATGACAAATTGCACCGGTAAGCCACTGCTGCCCGGCAACGGTGGGGGCTGGAATGCCGCGACACGAACACCGGCTATTTGGTTTAATTGTAACTGTAAGGCTTCTTGTAAGGCGGTGGCGTTTTGGGTGCGTTCATTCCACGGTTTTAATACCATACCTGCAATCGATTGTCCGGGCATGTCGAGTTGAAACACATGATCCGTTTCAGGGTGTGCGGTAAATTTTTCAAAGACTTGGCGTGAATACAATAAGCGTTGTTGTAATGTTGCATCGGGTGCGGCGGTCGAACTGGTAATAATAATGCCCTGATCTTCTTGTGGGGCGAGTTCGCTGTTGGAATAGCTATAAAGAAAATAAATGCTGACCAAAATAATCACGGCAAACACGGCAGTGACAGGCAAATAATTGAGTGTGCTATGTAGCATTTTGGCATAACGTTGACTGATCCAGTCAAAGCTGCGATCAATCAGGTTAATGAAAGCCTCTTCCCAATTAGCGCGGCTATGATGATGGGCTTTTAATAGTCGAGAGCTCATCATCGGTGATAAGGTAAGGGCAACGACTGCGGAAACGGTCACTGCACCGACAACGGTGAAGGCAAATTCTGAAAATAACGCGCCCGTGAGTCCACCTTGAAAGCCAACCGGTACATAGACAGCGACTAAGACGATGGTCATGGCAATAATAGGGCTGGTTAATTCGCGTGCGGCTTGCATGGCGGCAGGAATGGGGTTCATTCCGTCTTCTAAATGGCGATTCACGTTTTCAACGATAATAATGGCATCATCGACGACTAAGCCAATTGACAGGACTAATGCTAATAAGGTTAGTAAGTTAATCGAAAAACCAAACATCAGCATCAAGGTAAACGTGCCGATCAAGGATAAGGGTATCGCGATAACCGGAATCAGCACAGAACGCCATGAGCCTAAAAACAAGAAGACAACCAAGGTGACAATCACTAAGGCTTCAATCAGCGTATGGATGACTTCATTAATGGAGCTATCGACAAATTTAGTCGAGTCGTAGACGATTTTGCCTTTAATACCTTCGGGAAGTTGCTCGGCGATGCTGGGAAACACGTCTCGCACTCGCGACATCACATCCAGTAAATTTGCGCCAGGTGCGATTTGCAAGCCGATATAAACCGCTTTATCACCATCAAACCCTACGCTGGATTCATAATCATCGGCTCCCAAAGTGACGTTAGCCACGTCTTTTAGGCGGATAATCGCGCCGTTTTGCTGTTTGATAATCAGATTTTCAAATTCTGGTACGGAATGCAGACCGGTTGAGGCGGTCAGGTTGACTTGTACCATCTGCCCTTTGGTTCGACCTAAACCGGCAATAAAATCATTTTTGGCTAAGGCAGCTTTAATATCTTGTGCGGTTAGTGCGTAGGCATTCAGTTTGTCAGGGTCTAGCCAAGCGCGTAGGGAAAAATATTTGCCCCCTAAAATTTCGGCGGTTTGAATACCGGCAACCGATTGTAATCGGGGCTGCACCGTGCGAATCAAATAGTCCGTAATGGCATTAGCGGCTAAGCGGTCGCTGGAAAAGCCGATATACATGGCATCTAAGGTCTCGCCAATTTTTATGCTGATAGACGGCTGTTGAGATTCGGGTGGTAATTGGTTGATGATGGAATTGACTTTGGTATTAATCTCGGTCAAGGCTTTGTTAGGATCGTAATTCAGTCGCAAATTCGCGGTGATGGTGCTAATGCTGCTTTGACTGATTGAGCTAATGTAATCAATACCATTGGCTTGGGAGATGATGTTTTCGAGAGGGGTGGTGATGAATCCGGCAATAATGTCCGGATCAGCACCGTAATATGCGGTAGTGACGGTCACAACGGCATTTTCAGTATGCGGATATTGCAGCACGGGCAACCCCATCAAGGCGCGTAATCCTAACACTAATAAAATTAGGCTGATAACGCTTGCTAGTACCGGTCTGCGAATAAAAATATCTGTGAAGTTCATCAGCGCTTAGTGGTCAATTGGTTGTGGAGCAGCATCATTGCTGGGTTGTACGGCATTGTCGATAAGCACGGGGGAGCCGTTATGTAGTTTGATTTGTCCTGAGGTGACAACCCAATCGCCTTCGTTGACCCCGCTAAGAATCGCGATTTGATCGCCGCGTGTTGCACCGGTTGTCACGAAAGATTGTTTGGCAATCTGTTTGTTAGGGTCGGTTTTATCGATCAGATAAACCGTTGAGCCAAACGAGTTGAAACTGATGACTGAGCGAGGCAGGGTGATATAACGCTGCGGCTGATCGACTTGAATCGTCGTTGTCGCATACATGCCGGGCAATAACTGATGTTTGGGGTTATTCAGTGTCGCTCTGACCAAAATATTACGGGTCTCTAAATCCACTTGGGGATTAATGACGCTAATTTCGCCAGTAAACACTTTTTTAGGATAGGCATCTGTTTGGACTTTGACGGCTTGACCGGTTTTGAGTGAGCTAATCGCTTGCTGAGGTAAAAAGAAATCCACATACAAGCTGTCCAGTGCTTGTAAGGTCGCAATACGGTTTCCGGCATTGAGAAATTGACCGAGATCAACATGACGTATACCGAGTTGTCCTGTAAACGGAGCGCGTAGTGTTTTTTTATCGAGTAGGGCTTGTTGTTCAGCGACAGCGGCGAGCGCCATGTCCAAATTGGCCTTGTCAGCATCTAACGTCTGTTTACTGATGGCGTTGGCTTTATATTGCCCTTCACTGCGTTGATAAGTGATTTGTGCCAGGCTAGCGGCGGCATTTAGCGATTTCAACTTGGCGTTATCGTTATCGGCTCGCAATTGTAGTAAGGGCGTATTTGCTGCAACTTGATCGCCTTGTTTGAAATAAATAGCAGAAACTAAACCCGACACCTCGGTACTGAGTTCAACCCCTTGAACGGCGTGTAATGTAGCGACTGCCTTGAGTTCGGCTTGCCATGCTTCGGTGCTCGCGGTGAGGGTTGAGACGGTTTGCGGAGGCTCACCTTGTGCTGTCATGAATTGTTTGATCATGCGCCCTTTAAATGCGATGAAACCAAAAACACCACCTAGCACTAAGCTGACAGTGATGAGCATCATGAGCATACGCTTAATCATGGGTTTGTTTCCTGTTGGGGTTCAAATAACTGGGAGGGTTACAAAAGCTTGGGATTAATCTTTCGCAGGTAATGAGGTTGGCAGTGGATTCGTCCAACAATCAAAAAAACGACACGGCACTTGCTGAGTTTTTTGGTTTGCTGTCAAAACCTCAGACAAATTACCTCGTTGCCACCAACCGCCGCCCAAGGCTTGAAATAACGCGGCAGTATCTGCTAGGCGGGCGGCTTGGGCTTTTATGCGACCCATACGGGCTTGTTGGTAGTCACGTTGAGCATTGAGTAATGACACATAACTAACTGCGCCGATGTTAAATTGTGTTTGCGTTAGACTTAGACTTTCTTGTGCGGCTTGTAAGGCTGCGTCTTGGGTTTTCAATGCGTTTTCATCAAATTCCAGCGCACTTAAAGTGTCGGCAACATCCTGAAAGGCTTTTAATACCGTACTACGGTATTGTGCTGCGGCTTGTTCATAACTAGCGACAGCGGCTTGGCGTTTATGAGTAAAGTCGCCACCGTGGAAAACTGGCTGTAATAGATTTGCCGTCAGATTCCAAATTTCACTACCGGGCATGAATAAACCGCTGGCTTGGGTAGCGATGCTGCCGACATTAGAGCTGATGGTAAAATCCGGAAACACACTGGCGGTAACTACGCCAATTTGGGCGCTCGCTGCATGAAGAGCGGCTTCTTGAGCGCGAATATCAGGGCGTTGCTCGACCAGTTTGGCGGGTAAACTGAGCGGTAGGGCATCAGGCAAACTTAATTCATCGAGATTAAATTGTGCGGCCAGATCGGTACTTGGAAACGTGCCAACTAAGGTCGTTAAACGATGCCGCGTTTGCGCGAGCGCTTGTTGCAAGGGTGGCAAATAGGTTCGTGTTTGCGCGAGCGTGGATTGTTGCGCTAATACCGCCGCTTTTGAGGTGCTACCTAAATCAAATTGCTGTTGGATAACATTCAGTTGTTGCGCTTGGGCATCGATAATCTGTTCAGTTGCAGTGATTTGGGCACGTAGTGATGCTTCTTGTAAGGCGGTTGTAACGATATTGGCTGCAATTGTTAAAAACGCCGCTTCCAATTGAAAGCGTTGATAGTCCGCTTGTGCGGATAAGTTTTCAATTTGCCGACGTATCGCACCAAAGACATCCAAGGTATAAGACACTTTGACGGAAGTGTTATAAAGACTAAACACTGATCCACCCATGCTGGGATTACCAAACTGAGCACCAGATATTTGCTGTCTGGTACTAAACGCACTGGCATCTAACGAAGGAAGCAACGAGCCTTTTTTAGCTTGTGCCAGCTCTTGTGCTTGGACTAAGGTGGCGTGTGCCGATTGTAAGTCTGGATTGTGTTTAATGGCTTGAGCAATCAATGCACTGAGCGGTTTTGAATGGTAGAGCGTCCACCATTGTCCGGGCAGTTCTTTACCCAAAACAAGTGCTTGTTCAGTCGCTTTGTTCTGACGGTAAGTGCTGACATTGGGTGGGTCGGGTCTTTTGAAGTCCGGCCCTAACGTACATGCACTGAGTGTTAAGCTAAGCAACAGACTGGTTATTATTATGCGGCTGGGAGGTGTTTTTGATTGACTTAGCATCATTGAACATTGCCCCGTGATGTTAAACCATTCAATAGTAAGTGGGTAATATGCGCGGCAATCACATCCGTTCGATCATGCTCGGGTTTTCTGCCCGGAAAAAATTTGTTTAAGGGGCGGCATTTTACGGTGCTGTCCACGATAGCAATGATGGATGCGGAGACTAAGTGAGAATCTTGTTCGGGAGCAAGTTCTTCAGCTAATTGCATTAATAAATAAAATTGTTGCTTAAAAATACCTTGGGCTAAAAGATTCATGCGTTCTGGGTTGGCTTCCATAATTTCTCTTTGCATCAGACAATGGAAATTGTGATCTTGTGTCATGACATCTAGCAGGGCGTGGACAAATCGAGCCAATTTTTCTTCTGCCGAGCACTCTGCTTCCCAAACTTGGGCAAAGATTCGTTCTTTGCCTGAAAAGGCAAAGCGTATGGCTTCCAAATAGAGGGCGTTTTTATCAGGAAAATAATGATAAATAGCGGCGACACTAAGATTAGCCGCCGTTGCCAACTGTCGCATGGATAAACCGGAGTAACCTTTTTCTGCAAACAGAATAATGGCTTTGTTGAGTATAGTTTCTTTTGAGTTCAAAATGATAGCACCGACAGTACCTAACAAACGTTCGGGAGGCATTGTATCAACAAGGTGGCTTTTCGACAATCATTAAGTGCTTACGCAGCAACTCTCATTGTGGCCGCAGACATTCGTTCAACTGATTTAGGCATAGGGAATTTAAGTCACCTGAGCATAAATTCCAGTATTTGCTGCCACCTACAGTATTAGTTGTTCAATGTATTTTGTACTCGTTACTTACCAACGTGTCGTTATTGCTCTTTGGTAATAAAAGCCAATTTGTTAATCCCTGCTTTATGTGCTGCTGCCATCGTATCGGCTACTTTGCCATAAGGTACATTTTTATCCGCGTGAAATTGTACGATTATTTCCGTATCAGCCTGCAATAAATCCTGCAAAGGCGAGGCTAGGTTTGCTAAGGTTTGCGGGGTGTCATTTAGAAAAATATTGCCTTGTGCATCAATGCTCAAGGTTGCAAAGTGCTTGTCTGGTGGAACATCTGTTTTTGTTGTTAGGGGTAACTCAACTTTTACCGCTTGCGCCAGCAAGGGTGCGGTCACAATAAAAACGACCAATAAGACCAACATCACGTCAACTAAAGGCGTGACATTGATTTCACTCATTGACCGTTGTGGCGTTGAGCCATTCATTTTAAGGCTCATAATGCGTCCTCATCTTGGGTTTTAAAATCACTCATGACCGCTAATAATAAAAAGCTGGAGACAAAAGACTCAAAATCCACTTGGCATAATTTAATACGCCGTAAAAAGAAGTTGTAAGCCAAAACCGCTGGGATCGCCGCAGCAATACCTATCGCTGTAGCGATTAATGCTTCACCAATAGGCCCTGCAACAACATCAATACTGGCTGATTTAGCGTGGCTGATACTTTGTAAGGCGTGCATAATGCCCCAGACCGTACCAAATAAACCAACAAAGGGCGACGTACTGCCGATGCTGGCTAATAATGACAGCCCTTGCTCTAGTGTTTGATGTTCTTTGTTGATTTGCTGAACCATTGATCGTACTAAGATGGACTCAAGATAGCTACTTTCGTGTAGTCGTGAGGGCGCATTTTGGCGAATAGTGCGTAAAGTCTGATAACCAGCCTCGGCTATTCGGCTTAATGCACTGTGCGATGCTTCGATCTTCAGTGCAGTATATAAGGTATTGGTTGATAAAAACTGCTGAAAATAACGTCGATTATGATAATTAATACTCCACAGCAGCCATGATTTATACAAAATCAGTGCCCAAGTAATAGCAGAAAAACCAATCAACACCCATAACGTTAGATGCACAATATGATTAGCTGAAGAAAGTTGTAGCATAATTAATCCTTAATACGGTTGTTTTTAATCCAGTTTAAAAGTTAATGTTTGGCGTGTCCGTTGCTCGACCGCCACACCATTCACCAGTTTTTGTTTAAACTTCCATTGCTTAATCGCAGAGAGTGCCGCCTCGTTAAAAATGTCACTGGGTTCTGCATTGACAATCGTCAGATTGGCGACATCACCATTCGGTTTAATGATAAATTCAACCGTAACCCGGCCTTCAATACCGCGTGTTAAGGCACGTTCTGGATACTCAGGCGGAGTACGCTTTAATACCACCACGCCTATCGTTAATCCGTTACTATCCCTATCTGCATTTTCGTTGTGAGGCGGTTCAATGGGCTTTGGCTTACTTACGTTTATTGTCGGTGCTGGAAGTGGTGCAGCGATAAACTCCGGTTTAGTAACAACAGGCGTATTGTTTTCAGGTACGGGTTGGCGAATTTTTGGCACCGGCTTTAGGGCTGGCTTTGGCATCTTTACAATCGGCTTAGGTGTATCTTTTACTGGCTTTTTTTCAACGACTTCAGGTTTTGTTGGTACTGGCTTTTCTTGAACAGGAGGTTCTACGTGTTGAACTTCTGCCGGTCTTAGTGCAACCTCAATCCATTGTGAATTCACAATGGGCGCATCATAGACATCAATGGTTTGCCAAATAGTCCATACCCAGATATGAAAGCAAAAGGAAAATCCTCCCATCAACCAGAGCATTTGAATGGGACGTGATGCGGCTAATGTGCCGATGAAGCGGTTTACGTTTTTAGCCTGCACCGATCAAATTTTTCCGTGAGAAATCAGCATGAAGATATTCTGAGGTGCTATCACTGACAACCTGCTGTATCTAGCCAGGTGGATAAATGTCCCCAATCTTGGATGCTTCCATCTACCCCTTGATAATAAACATGGCTATCAGCGGATGAAATTCCCAAAGACACCTGCGATTCGGGATAGTAGCGGTAAGACGCAAGAGGGCGTGGCTGTGAAATTACGCCGATAGAGGAAAATTCTGAGTACGTGTTTTCTGCCCAATCAAAAAAACACGTTGAACGAGCGACCTTGGATTTGCCTTTCGGTGTAATTTTTATCGATAACTTCCCATGTCCGCCTTCCATCGGGATGACCGGGTTATGCCAAGATAAATCATACATGCATGTTTGCCCCATCAGAGCACCCGGCGTGCAATCCATATAAGCCAATTTATTCAGATTGGTCGCACCTAAGCTAGGATCTAGGGCATTAAAATTTATCGTGACATAAGCATTGTTATTGATAGGCGGATCGGTGCGTATCGCTTTAGTATTCATTGCGTAGACACTCGCAGTGATGCCGCCATTACGGTCTTTTGTCCAAGTTAATTGTTTACTAAGCCAGACAATATCGCCCATTAACACATCGTCTAATATGCCTTGCAGGTTACTGATCTTCTTGGTTTTTACATCATACTTAAAGCTTCCAGTAAACGTGGTGTCATCTAAAAAAACGACCGAGACGTTGTAACTAACAGCCGCCGCTTGCGTTATCTGAATCGGTGTAACGATGCCGACGAATACCAGAGGTACTATCATTGTGGTAATTTTCATTATGATTCCTTGTGTGTTGAGGGGCGATTAGGTTAATAAGTAACAGTTAAGCCAACATAAACGGATCGCCCTATACCGGGTAAGTTTTGATTATTTAGTCGTGAGGAAACCAATGTCATGGCATTTTGATCGCCGATATAAGCACCGGATAACGGGTAATAATAGTTTTTATCTAAGAGGTTATCGACACCGACATCTAAGCTGACGTGTTGCCATTGATAGCCCGTTTTAACATTCAACAGGATATACGCGGGTGTTCGCAATTCGTTGCGTAGTGCTTGAACATCGTCTTTCGCATCGACAAATTGCATTTCCAAGGCATTTTTCCAGCCCGTTAATTGGTGATCCAGACTCAGTTTTAGATTGAAAGGCATCATGTGGTATAGATTTGAGCCATCAGTCCGTTGACCATTGACGTAACTCATAATGGAATGCGTGGAAAATTTCCCCCATCGTTGATCACTCATTAAGTCTGCGTTAGCGGTGACATCGACCCCCCAAAGCCTTGCATCGTGATTGGCAAATTGTAAGTAGTAAAAACCATTGTTCGGTTGCTTGCAGCTAGCGCAACGATCGACATCAATAAAATGTTCTACATAGCTAAAATAAGGCGTCACTTTAATGCCCCACGCATCAGCTTTAGGGTCATAAAAATCTGCTGTAAAACTGAGGTTATGAGCGATTTCCGGTTTTAATCCCATATTGCCTACATAACCATTGCCGTCTCCAAACCAGCCGACCATTGTCATCATCATAGGACTTCTATCCCAAGGGTAAAGCTCATGCAATGAGGGCGCACGATTTTTGCGGGCATAACCAAAGTCATATTGACTGCCAGCCTGTGGGGTAAACTGCATCAATGCCGTCACATCAAAGGTATCAAAATCACGTTGATGATCTAAGGCATTAAACGCATTGGCTTGGATTAAACTGGGCGGTTGGCTATAAAGCTCAGGAAAACGATAATACAATCTGGGCACAAAATTATTATAGCCTTGCACATTGCCCGTATCTGTCATTGTGTGGTCGTATCGCAGACCTAACATACTTTTCCACTTGGCCGACCAATTAAAATCCATTTCTGCAAACGTTCCCAGCCGGTCACGAGTCGCTCTATTGAGATTAAGAAAGGTATTGGGCCCCATCATGCTTAATCGCGTAGATGTTGGCGGCCAATAATCATTGATAAAGCTACTATGAAATTCGTTGCCAAAACGAAAGGTATGCCGCTTGCCAAAAGGTAAATCAGCTTGCAGCTTATAACCAAAGTTTCTACCTCGGGTTTCCATTGGCATTTCGACCCTAGCCCGCCTGTCTGCGCCATAGTTCATGGTGTGACTGGTGTTTTCGAGATACAGCTTACCGTCTAAACTTCCCCAATCATAACGACCTTTATAATGGACATTGCCAAAAATACTGTCATTGTTGGTCAAATCCATACGCGCTGTTGGGAAGCCCTGAAAAGGAATGTGCTGTTGTCCGCCTTTGATTTCTAATAAGTGCGTATCGAATTTAAAGGCCAGTGATGCCGCGTGATTTTGATTTTCGTAGGCAGTTGATTGAATAAGGTTGTTGTTGCCGTCACGATAATTACGGCTTTGTGTATCGGAACCCGTGTAATCCAATCTAGCCTTGTCGCTAGCAATTCCGGCGGCAATACTGCCTCCAAACGCATCACCATTACTGCGATAAAAAGAGGATGCCTTGCCGGTAAGCAAATAATTATCTCCAGGTTTTGCAAAAATAGGCTCAGGCGATTGCACTGAAATCGTTCCGCCGATACTATCACCGCCCATACTGACGGGTGTAACCCCTTGTAAAATAATAATGTTACCAATATTAGAACGGTCGACATACGAAAGTGCGGGATTCATGTGATTAGGGCAAATGGAATTAACCGTCATACCATTAACATCCACCTTAACCCGCGTATCATTTAGGCCGTGCAAAATGGGCAGCGACGACACACCACCACCCGCCTGAAGACTAACCCCTGCAGTATCTTCCAATAATTTTGCGGTATCGGACACTTGTGCCTGCTTTGCTGTAATCTCTTTGGATACTATTTTTTCTTTGACTGAAATATCCGGTGTAAGCGGTTTCGCGGTGACGGTGTAATCTTCTAAAATCAGCGGCGCATCATTGGCTGGCTCGGTTGCATAAACCACTCGACAAACCCCCAGCCCAAAGACTATTAGATAACGAAGCAGGATTCTGGTTGATTTTTTAATCAGGCGACTTAGTAACTGTTTTTGCATTAACCGCTGCAAGCAAACGCGCAAGCTAGGAAATCCAATAGAGAGCGCTCCGAAGTATAAAATGAAAAATATGTTATTGTTCACAGTGTGCTCTGAGTATTGATGTAGTAACAGGGGTCATTGTCTTGGCAATTAAGGCTAGGGAAATTTAAAAATGCTGAACTGATTATTCGTATGGTTTTTCTAGTGTTAAATGTCTCAGCAGGGTAGGGGGGGAATGGTTAAGTTAAAATGCTTAATGTTGTGTTGAGATTCATGCTAACAGCATTAAACGAAAATGATCCTAGTCTGTCAATAGACCCTCTTGTAAGTCATTTAAGGTTAAGCAACAGAATAAAAACTCTAGTAGCATTATATATAATGCTTATTAATCAGGTTGTTAACAAAAAAAATAAAAACAAACCCAAAGGAAATTGTGTCATTTAACACACTTTACTGAGTCATATGACACAATTTACTAGAAGGCACTAACACATAAGATTCGTCGCCCTATTGTGATTCCATAAAAAATACGACTCAACAACGGCAGTGCTTGCCTAAACTCGATTGTGATCTAACAAAAGGGGAGGGTTATATCTCGATTGCTCTGCTATCAGGACGCAATTCTTAGAGATTTCATCAACTAATCGCTATAATTGGCAAGCGTAATTAACTCAATAGCGTCCTCAAGCAAAATCGTTTTTGATATCCTATAATTATTATAAAGAGGGAAAACCAATGAAAAATATGACATTACTTATCTTCGCCATTGTCTTAGTCAGTACATCGGCAATCGCAGCAGAACACCATAGTGGTCATGGTGGTGGCAATAGCGGCGGTGGCGGTACTAGCGGGCATTGTATGAAAGCACATTTAAGTAAATTTCAACCTGCTCACTTGGAAACGGTTGCACCAGAGGCGGAGTTTTCTTTTTTAGCGTCTAATATTCAAAAACCAGAGCAAGTTTCTGTCACGGTAAAAGGCATTCCAGTTGAACTCAGCAGTGAATTTAAAGACCCCAACTTCGTCGTTAAAGGTAAACTCCCTAGCAGCTTGGTCAATACTACGGCTAGAGTAAACATTAAAGTCAGTGCAAAAATGTCACACTGTGAAGCCGAGAATGGCTGGCTGTTAAAAATCACCGAATAAGCCTGAATTACAGTAGGTGCGTAGCGTGGGCAAGGTTGTTTTGCCCACTCTTTAATCTACGTGACTTTCGACTTAATGAGAAGATGTTATTAGGAAACTTGCTCCGAATTTAGTGACAACAGCTTAATATTTAAATATTTTTAAACCCATTTGATCTGCAAAACTACTTGAGAGCATCATGTCTGACAACAATCCGAGTTTCAATTGTGTTGCCTACTGCCTCGCGCAAGGTTTTGATATTAGCGCATTGGCAAAATTAATTTCCGACTCAACGCTGATTCGAATTATCAAAGGCGCGTTACTGATAGAAGACGATCATTCCTGGTCAGTCGTCTTTGCTTATGGTGCTGTGGTGGAATGGAATGTCAGTGTTGAACAGCAAAGCAAACTGCATCAATTACTGTTGCAACATGCTGAAAATCCACTTAGCACGATTGAAGAAGACCATTTTACATTTGCGCTCAATTGCCCAAGCACTCGCATCGTCGAAGATCATATCGAAATAGAATCGTCTGATCCCATTTTGTTGTTTGCGCTCTCTCAAGGTATGGCGCAATCCATCAAACTCGCCTCGTTTGAAACCCACGCTATCACCACCATCAACAACACCCGTTATATTCCAAAATCCTTGGCTGAAAATGGCGCGATTAAACTGAGTCGCAACAAAATAGCCAAAATTCGCGGGCAATTGTTTCTGACCAAAAGCGATATTATCTTGAACTATGATTTACTGGATACCCCTGAGTTTTTTTGGGAATATCCTGAATATGAAAAATTTTATACGCTGGCGGCAAAGTACTTGGAAATCGCGCCTCGAACCGAGGTTATGTCAAAAAAGCTTGAGACCATTCACGAATTATTTGAAATGCTCGCGGATGAACAAAAGCATCGCCATTCATCCATCTTAGAATGGATTATCATCGTATTAATTACCTTTGAACTAGGCATGAGTATTTTTGGCAAAATATTCTAAGCAGGCTTCCCCTAAAATCACTTCAACGCTCCGGCTTCGCGTAGTGAACAGGTATTTAGGGGATGCTCTACCTCAGCATTACAACATTAGGTTATTTTTTCAATGCCTTAGCAAACGCATTGGCAAAAGCCGCATTCACTGGTGGGGCAGACGTTGATTTAGTCTGAGTGACCGCCTTAGCCTTAGTGTCAGACTGGCGTTTGGGTTTTGACTCCCCTAGCTCAGATTTATCTACATTGGTTTTCATCGATAAGGCAATACGTTTACGCTCAACATCGACTTCTAAAACTTTTACATTGACCATATCACCGGTTTTAACGGCTTCTCTGGGATCTTTAATAAACGTATCCGATAAATGCGAGATATGAATTAAGCCATCTTGATGGACGCCAATATCGACAAAAGCCCCAAAATTAGCCACGTTTGTGACCACACCGGCAAGCTGCATTCCTGGCTCTAAATCGGTAATTTTTTCAATACCGGCTTTAAACTCCACACTTTTAAATTCCGGACGAGGATCGCGTCCTGGTTTTTCCAGCTCTTGCAAAATATCCGTAACCGTCGGTAAGCCAAAATGCTCATTCGTAAACTGAGCAGGATTCAGCTTACGCACAAAAGCCGCTTGCCCCATCAAATCGCGTATGGATTTACCCGTATTAGCAATAATCGCCTCTACAACCGGATAGGCTTCAGGATGCACTGCCGAAGCATCCAAGGGATTATCCCCATTCATAATACGTAAAAAGCCCGCAGCTTGTTCATAAGCCTTATCACCCAAACGCGGCACTTTTTTCAAGGCTTTGCGATTGGTAAAAGAGCCGTGTTCATTGCGATAAGCCACAATATTTTCGCTCACACTGGCCGTTAAACCCGAAACCCTTTTCAACAAAGACACTGAGGCCATATTGACATCAACGCCCACGGCATTAACGCAATCCTCAACCACTGCATCCAAACCACGCGCCAGTTGGACTTGATTAACATCGTGCTGATATTGCCCAACACCAATAGCCTTAGGTTCAATTTTAACCAGCTCGGCAAGTGGGTCTTGCAAGCGTCTAGCAATCGACACCGCACCGCGCAGAGACACGTCTAATTCTGGAAATTCTTTAGCGGCAAATTCCGAGGCGGAATACACCGAAGCACCTGCTTCTGACACGATTACTTTACTAAAACGCAATTCACTGTGTCGTTTTAAAACCTCAGCCACCAATTGATCGGTTTCTCGTGATCCCGTGCCATTACCAATACTGACCAAATTCACTTGGAATCGCCCAATCAGCTTGGCCAGTACCGCAATCGACTCATCCCATTGTTTGCGAGGCGGATGCGGATAGATCGTCTCAGTCGCCAGTAATTTACCGGTAGGATCGACAATCGCCAGTTTAACGCCGGTGCGAATACCTGGATCGAGTCCCATTGTGGTTTTTGCGCCCGCCGGCGCGGCAAGCAATAAATCACGTAAATTACTAGAGAAAACGCGGATAGCTTCTCGTTCAGCCGCCTCGCGCAAGCGTTGTTTTAAATCTAAATCAATGCGTGTAAATAATTTAATTTTCCAAGCAAAACGCGCCGTTTCTGCCAGCCAAGCATCGGCCGGTTTAGTGCCATCTGTCACGTTAAGTTGCTGAGCAACCCGTTGCGTACAACGCTCATGCCCTTCTTTTTCATCTGTAGCTGGCAATAAACCCAACGCCAATAAATCTTCATTGCGTCCACGCAATAAGGCTAAAGCACGATGCGAAGGAATTTTGTTTA
Organism: uncultured Methylococcaceae bacterium; assembly: GCA_903945375.1. GTDB lineage: Bacteria > Pseudomonadota > Gammaproteobacteria > Methylococcales > Methylomonadaceae > Methylovulum. Next base: position 29,746 of record CAJAVP010000013.1, read on the forward strand.
TCGCCTCACTGTACTCGAAATAATCTTTAAATTTCTCTGCTTGCGCTTCTTTACCAGTTTGTACGGTCGCCTGCAAGATGCCATTTTGCCAAACACGCTCCCGCAGCTCCGCCAACAACTCCGCCTGCTCAGAAAGATTCTCCATGATGATTTGCCTTGCGCCATCTAAGGCACTCGCACTATCGGCTATACCTTTCTCAACATCCACATAAGTTTGTGCGATTTGCTCAGGCATTAAGCTACGATCGGCTAATAAGGCCTCAGCTAATGGCCCAAGCCCCGCTTCACGGGCAATTTGTGCTTTAGTGCGTCGCTTGGGTTTATAGGGTAAATATAAATCTTCCAAGAGAGTTTTGGTTTCGGCAGCACGAATGGCGTACTCTAATTCCGGTGTCAATTTATCTTGCGCTTGAATGCTGTCCAAAATAGTTTTACGTCGCTCGTTAAGCTCGCGTAAATAACCCAAACGCTCTTCCAGCAAGCGCAATTGGCTATCATCAAGCCCACCAGTGACTTCTTTGCGATAACGGGCAATAAACGGGACTGTCGCACCTTCGTCCAATAACTGAACAGCGGCGCTGACTTGTTTGATGTGTACAGATAATTCGGTGGCAATACGGTCGATAACGTCCATTTTTTATTTATTTTGATTGGCTGTGGTAAAAAAGGGAGGCATTGTAACAGCACAAACGTATTTTTCAGGTCATTCAGCCCTTCTCATTATGACATTCAACGTAAATGTGGAGAGCAGACTATCCGCACGTCATAACTTATTCACGCTATATAAGACAGGCGCGCGCATGGGAGGGTGGTTTTCACATTAAGCCTAAAAGGCTCGGATAGCCCGTACATAACCCATATAAAATTTGCTGCCAAAATTGCCCTCCACCCCTTTTTTACCAAAACATTGATTCCACGCCAGGTACAAGCCGCCTTCAGTTGAGCTCCAATACCAGGCATCGGCAAAATTACCTATGTTAGTAAGCTCATTTGAAGCACCATGACCAATCGTTTGGTGCATCAATTGTAATTCATTTTTCGAAGGTAAATACCAATCGTTATAATCACCAATTGTCAGATCTTGACAAACGCTGGCTGCATAATAACCTTTGCCGCTCTTTAAGATTATCTTCTTAGTATTACTTAGCCCCATACCAAAAGAATCAGCTCGAATTGAAACATAAGTCCCGTTATACCATTGAATTTGATTGCTTTGGTCTTCAGGTGCAGCAATTAAGCCGTGTTTTCCAGTGTGATCGACATAAAAAACCAAACCACCTTGGTAATAATCGCCGATTTTTATACTAGCGTTATGGTTCACAGAAAGGTGAGAATTGAAAGGATGAAATATTTTCGCTTTTATAATGTTAGGGTTAGTAAAATTCAAGTAAGGGTGAATTTTCATGATTTTTAACTCACAGAAGCTATTTTTTTTAGACAGTAGAGTAATGCTGGATGAACAATACGCTATGTTCTGAATTTTCTTTATGGTTTAAATTGTACCGTAAAAAGTAAAAACATCAGAGATAAATTCTGCAAGTGCAGAAATTTTCATAATAGCTGTAGACCTCCATCAACTTAATTCATGAATAGGGATTTCGATTCCCTAGAGCATAAAATACAGCATATGCTGCCAGCTATCGCTAACATGATTTTTTACTGATAAGAAATTTAAGGCTATAAAATCAACAAGTTAATGTTAGATGACGCATTTTTATTTCGAGGTAATGAGGTAATGACAGAATTCCCATTCTATTGGGTAGCCATGAAAACAAGTGTGGAAACTCGACACTAAACAAACGGAGAGTGAGTCTAATCTGTAATTGGTCTTAAAATAGCCGTCTATGACATTCTATCAAGAAATTACCTGCCCGACTTGTGGCAGTAACACTATTATGAAATCGGGGCGTAGCGCGTTGGGAGTTCAACGATACCGCTGCCGGATCTGTGACTAAAACCATCATCCCCAGCTACCGTTATAAAGCCCTTGAGCCGGGTGTCAAGCCACAACGCTAAGGTGCAATCCGTAGGACGCAATAGACTACGCTATCAATACGCCCTACGCGACTAAAAGCTAAGGGAGCGTGTGACACACGCCCCTTAACTCATCACCCAATTAGTTACCAGGAACAATCATTGGCTCGAATGTAAATACGTTTGCATTTTTTGAATTAACATTCACTTTAACCCAATGCACATTTGGGCTGCCAAATGTTTCTAAACGAGTAAAGTTTTTAATCATGTCTGCTTGCGTGTTTAAAGGCTTATCAACTTTATAGAAATGTGTGTCGCCATGTACTAAAACAACTTGACCAGCAAACGCATTTGTTTCCTCAGTTAATGCCGCTATGAAAGCATCATAACCCTCGTGTGAAGGTAAGCCGTCAACCACTGATGTTCTTTCGTTCACTGATTCAGTTTCTGGCAAATCAAACATAACATCAGCTTGGATCACAATCATCAAACCTGGTGATTTACGTTCTTTCGCTAAGGCAAAAGTTTCACGTAAGAAGCTTATATTAGCCGCATCACGCGCTGCATATTCAGCATTTGCAGCTGCACAATCAGCTTCAGTACGTAAGGTTTTTGAACCTAAACATTCACCGTCGTTGATTTTATTATTGTTACTACCTGGAATGTTTAAGGTTAAAAATGCAACATTAGCCTTAAACCAACGTGAGTTTTCTGAGTAAAGACCTTTTGCAGGCCCTTGACGATCTAATTTTATTTTGCTTTGACCAAAGCTAAAATTGTCAGAAAACATCGTTTGGCGTAAATAATCAAGACGCTCTAACGGATTGTAACTACCGTTATTGGTACGATGACAATCAGTCCACTCGTTATCGCCTAACACATAGACAGTCGGTGCTTTAACAGCATTGAACAAGGTAGTGGTTGAAGCCCCTAATTCTTCATCAGTACATAATGAGCTACCATCTTTTGTATCGCCATCAAATATTGTAAACGCAAGTTTAGCCGCATTCATGCTATCAACTAAACGAGTCATTTTCTCGCCACCTTTCAAGCCATCATTGTTTTTTGCATAAGGCATATCGCCCCACAAACCAATAGAAAATGATGCCGCTGTTGCCAGCGAAGGAATGGCTAAACTGGCCATTAAGCCTAACGCCGCACAGCTAACTAATTTATTTTTGTTCATTGCTACTCTCTTTTAAAAAATTTAGGTCATTGAGCATCACACTTTACTAAACCTTAATTACATTCTTATGAATAGAGCGCAATAACTTCTAGCTCCCCTAGGAGTCTGTCCAGCAATTCTCATTATGGCAATCACAGTAAGCGGTAACACACATCCGGCGTATTACGCTATCCCATCCGCGTTGTCGATGTGTTGCTATCTGTCATACAATCATGTATTTTGCCTTTTTGAATAAGGCCACCCGCTGTATCTGTAACACGGTTTTGTGCAATTGTCCGTGCAGCCAATGACTTTCATCGATGACGGTGGAAACCGTCAGCACCCTCTTGGCTCAACTCGAGTAACAGTCAACAACGCCTAGACGTGTGGAGTGCAAGCTCCGCCTAAAACGCCTACTGTTGGTGCTTGCTCGTATTGACTTGCCGGCAGAGCCTGCACGCCTTATTTAGGATAGTAACTCCACTCCAATTATATTTTTCTGTTTTTCTCTCGGACTCCAACAAAAGCTGACTGAATATTTACTTGTTAAACTCAGCCATACTCATTAATAGATAAACCCTTATGAATCCAAAAACCCATAATCAAATCGTTAGTTTTATCTGGAGCGTTGCCGATGATGTACTCCGTGATGTTTTCGTAAGAGGCAAATACCGTGACATAATCCTGCCCTTCACCGTGTTAAGGCGTTTGGATGTTCTTTTAGTGCCAACTAAAGAAAAAGTGTTACAAACCAATGCTTTTTTAATCAGCCAACAGATTGATAACAAAGCCGGTTTGGCAGGTCAATCAGGTTACAGTTTTTGGAACACGTCCAAATACACAATGGGCAATTCAAAAACGAATGCAGACCAACCAGAATTTTCCTACACATCCCTATTAGAGGATGCGGACAATATAGACACCAACCTAGCAGCCTATCTTGATGCGTTTAGTCCCAATATTCAGGACATCATCAGCAAATTCAAATTACGCAATCAGTTGGAAACGCTCAAAGAAGCAGGACTAACGTATTTACTGATAGAAAAATTATGTAACCCTGAAATCAACCTAAGCCCCAATCAAGCCACCAACAGCAAAGGCGACATATTACCGCCCTTGACCAACTTAGGCATGGGCTATGTATTTGAAGAATTGATAAGAAAATTTAACGAAGACAATAATGAAGAAGCGGGCGAACATTTTACCCCGCGTGAAATCATCAAATTAATGACTCATATCTTGTTCACCCCGGTAAAAGATCAAATAACCAAGGGTGCTCACCATATCTACGACCCTGCCTGTGGCAGTGGCGGGATGCTCACCGAGGCAGAACATTACGCCCAAAAGCTAACAACAGGCAGCATTGCAGAATTCGCGCTCTATGGGCAAGAAGTCAACCCAGAAACCTACGCCATTTGCACCAGCGATATGTTGATTAAAGGCAAGAAAGCAGAAAACATTGTTTACGGCTCTACTTTGCAAAAAGATGGTTTTCCCGATAAACACTTCGATTTCATGCTATCCAATCCTCCGTATGGCAAAACCTGGAAAATAGACGAAGAGGCGATTGTCACCGACCGAGGCAAAAAAGCGAGCCAACACATCAAAGACCCGCGCTTTCAAATCGGCTTGCCGTCCATATCCGACGGGCAATTGCTGTTCCTGATGAACATGGTCAGCAAAATGAAACACAACACCGAGCTAGGCAGCCGTATTGCCACTGTCCACAACGGTTCGGCGTTGTTTACTGGGGATGCCGGTGGCGGCGAAAGTGAAATACGCAAACACATCATAGAAAACGATTGGCTGGAATGTATCATCGCCTTACCCAAAAATATATTTTATAACACAGGCATTCCCACTTATATTTGGATTGTATCCAATAAAAAAGCCGCCCACCGCAAAGGTAAAGTGCAACTCATCAACGCCATAGAGGTGTATGAAAAATTGCGTAAAAATCTAGGGCAAAAAAACTGTGAAATGAAGCCCGCTCAAATTGATGCCATGACCCAGTTGTACATGGACTTTGTAGAAACGGACATCTCCAAAATCTACCCGAACAGCCATTTTGGTTACAACAAAATCACCGTTGAACGGCCGTTGCGTTTATCGGCACAGTTTACCGCCGAAGCCATAGCCAGCTTGCGCTTTGACAAAAACCTCTCTGAAGAAATGGCATGGGCATACCGCCAATTGGGTGACGATCTTTATAAAAACCTAACCCAATACCAAGACAAAATCGAAGCCCATCTCAATAAGCATGAGATCAAACTCAAGCCCGCCGACAAAAAGAAACTGTTCAGCGTCGAGCATTGGCAAAACAGCTTGGCCTTGATGCAAACCGCGCAAACCTTAGCGGAAAAAATGGGCAACCAGCCATTTAACGACTACAACCGCTTTTTGCCCTTACTGAACAAAACCATTAAAGATTTAACCCTAAACCTTGATGCCAAAGGGCTGAAAAGCATCCTAGATGCCATTACCTGGAAAAATGAAGACGCAGAACGGGTGATAAAGAAAACCCAAACAGACGGCACAATTCTCTACGAAGCCGACAGCGAATTGCGCGACACCGAAAACGTGCCGCTAGACCAAGACCTCCACACCTATTTTGAACG
>CAJAVP010000014.1 GCA_903945375.1 uncultured Methylococcaceae bacterium
GCTTACATTAAGCTGGAGAGCCTGAAAATAACCACTAACTTGAATCATTTTGCGCTCAAACATTCGCTTTACATTAAGGCCGTCCAACAAGCCTTTGCTGAGTTACAGAAATTGCAAAATCCTTTGACTGCGTAAGGTGAGAATCTTAATCAAAAAGAGTCCAATCATTGGACACTTTTTATATGACAACTCTGAAATCAAGTACCGCATCCATATGAATTGGACTGGCCACCTCATTCACACCCACCCCATCCTTCTTCCTTGCATCCAAAGGGAACGCGTTCTATTACTATCCCCTATAGACAGTATGTCTTGATTGATTGGGATTGTTGGATACGCCCAATTTTTCTATCAAATACTTGAACCCGATGTGAGGTTTTTTTATTTTAAATAAGGAGAGTGTCTAAAATAAAAAGTGTATCTATTAGATACACTTTTTATTTTACTCGACAGTCATAAATTCTCTGCCTCAGATGAGGTGATAAATTGCCATTAAACAGCAAGAAATCCTTTAGAGTAGAGGATTACCAACCTCTTGAGACTGTGAAAGTATTCCACCTCCCGATACCTTATAATATACCTACCCCCAGCAAAGCCACCCAGCCCTTATGCCACCGCGTCGCTACCAACCTACCTTAAACCGGCAGCAAGACATGTTATTGCCGCCCCGAGTCGATGACTACGTCAGCCAGAACAATGCCGTGCGGGCCATTGATGTGTATGTCAACAGCCTTGATTTGCAGGCCTTAGGTTTTCAAAATAGCCAGCCTGTTATCAGTGCAGGCCAACCCGCTTACGACCCGGCGGCCTTATTAAAGCTCTATTTGTATGGTTATTTGCAAGGTATCCGCAGCAGCCGGAAACTGGAGCGCGAGACCCGCCGCAACCTGGAAGTCTTATGGCTGACCGAAGGCTTGCAACCGGGTTATAAAACCATCGCCGACTTCCGCAAGGTTAACAGCGGAGCCTTAAAAGCCACTAACCGTGACTTCCTGCTATTGTGCAAAGAACTGGCCCTGTTCGGGGGCGAGGAAGTCGCCGTTGACGGCAGCTTTTTCAAAGCCAACGCCAGCAAACAGGGAATTTATACCGACCACAAGCTCGAGCAACAACTGGCCTACCTGGACAAGAAAATCGCCGACTACCAACAAGCCCTTGCCGAACAAGACCATGCCGACGATGCCGCAGGCAAAGGCAGCCTGGTTGATGACGAACAGCTGCAACAAAAGCTCGAGTTATTGCAGGCCAAACAAGCCGAGAAAAAGGCCTTGCAGCAACAACTTAAAGACAGCGGCGACAGCCAGGTTGCCACTGTTGATCCGGACGCCCGGTTACTCAGCAAACGCGGGCAAACCGTGGCGGGCTACAATGTGCAAATCGTCGTCGACGCCAAACACAAGCTGATTGTCGCCGAAGACGTTTGTCAAGACGGCAACGACACCCATCAACTGGCGCCGATGTTGGCAAAGGCTCAGGACATCTTACAATCTGAACAGCTGACCGGACTAGCCGACAGCGGCTATTACGACGGCAACCAGCTGAAAACCTGCGAAGACCAAAACCTCACCGTTTACGTCGCCATTCCCGACAAATCCAAAGCCATCGCGGCACAAGGCCGCTTTACCCGTGACCAGTTTAGCTACGATGCCGAACACAACCAGTACGTCTGTCCGCAAGGCAAGCCGTTAACGGTACGCGGCAAGCCACAGCAAAAAAACGACAAATGGATCACCCGCTATCAAAGCAAAGCCGCCGATTGCAGCCAGTGCCCGCTACGCGAGCAGTGCCTGGCCGAAAAAGCGACCACCCGACAAATCAGCCGCTGGGAACATGAAGCGGTGACCGAACGCCATCAGCAACGCATGCAACAAAACCCCAACCGCATGAAACAGCGCGGGGCCCTGGTTGAACACCCTTTTGGCACCCTCAAACACCGTGCCGGCATGCACCATTTTTTAATGCGCGGACTGGAAAAATGCCGCGGTGAATTTAGCCTGATGGTCGTGAGTTACAACTTTACCCGCGTACTGAACATTCTCGGTGTTGATGCGCTCAGGGATTATTGCGCCAGGCGTTCGGAAAATCCGGTAAAAACAGTTAAATATGCGTAAAAAATACGGCGTTAAACGCTTTTTTCAATAAAAAGTGGCTTGCTAAAGCAACCTTCAGTGCGTTTTTTAGAAAATATTGCTAAAAATCGCTTTACAGGCTCGCTGGATTTTAGATACTTTCACAGCCTCTCTTTCAAAGGGAAGTCATGCTGACTGATCTAGGCCATGCCCTTCAATCGTTTAAAAGTGCATTCTCACGCCAGCAAAGTTGGCTATTGTTTTGTGCCATTATCCTGAGCTTTTTAGCCGCTACCGAGATGGTGGGGGTCACTTCGATATGCCGCTATTGGCTATCGGACGAGAAGGGCTACCATCGGTTGCTCCATTTTTTTTCGTGCTAAGTCCTATCGGCTTGGAACGTTACACGCATGCTGGCATCGCTGGGTATTGGGACAAGATCGGGCAGTGGAGGTGACGGGACGGCTAGTGCTGTTGGGCGACCATACCCATGCGGTGAAGGATGGTGGGCGGATGCCGGGGGTGGTGTCATTGAGGGAAACCTCTGAAACTCAAAGCAAGCCCAGTTACTTCCGCGGTCAGTGTTGGGGGGCAATCGGCGTACTGGTTGGGACGCTTCCTGCCAGTTTTTGTTTGCCCCTGAGTCTGCAAATCCATCAGGGCTTTCAGCATTTGCGCGAAGCGACACCCACACTAAAGCTGGCAGAACGAGTGCTGCAGATGGCGGTCGATTTTGCAGTGGCTCATGATCGCCCCAGTTGGCTCGTGCTGGACGCGTTCTTCGCCACAGAACCCGTGTTCCGGTGGGCGCAGTCGGTGAGGTCAGTCACGCTGAAGCAACCCTATGTGCAAATCATTACCCGTGCCAAAAAGAACTATGTGGCGTATTTCCCACCGGCATCACCTAAAGTTGGAAAGCGAGGCAGGCCACGGAAATTTGGGGATAAACTGGTGTTGTGGGAAGCCTTTGATCAGGCGTTTTTGTTCCGAGAAGTGACCTTGAGCATCTACGGTAAAGAGGAATTGGTACGTATAATGACTGCGACCCTGTTGTGGCGACCACTGGGTCAATATCTCCAATTTGTTTGGGCGATCACCTCACGCGGGCCGATTTTGCTGATGTGTTCTGATTTGTCGGCAGAACCGACGCTCATCTTGGAATGTCAAACGGCGTTGAAAACTTTCCACTAAAGAGCGTCGAAAAGTTTCCAGTTAAGCTATAGGGTTATTGAATTTCAGCTGCTTTTTTTCGTTGTTTAAACCGATAGGAATCGTTGCCGGTTTCTAAAATATCGCAATGATGAGTGACACGATCCAAAAGAGCTGTTGTCATCTTGGCATCGCCAAAAACCTGAACCCATTCGGCATTGTGAGGTTAGTGGTAATGATCAGGGATGTTTTTTCGTACAGATGGCTAATGAGGTGGAATAACAAAGCCCCGCCAGATTCTGGGAATGGCAAATAACCCAATTCATCCAGAATCACGGCATCAATATGTATCAGCTGCTTGGCTATGTTTCCGGCTTTGCCCTGCTGTTTTTCCTTATCCAATTGGTTGACCAGATCAACAGCATTATAGAATCGCACCCGTTTTCCTTGGTGGATCGCCGCCACAGCCAACGCGGTTGCCAGATGAGTTTTGCCCGTACCCGTGCCACCCACTAGAATCAAGTTATAGGCTTGATCCATAAAACCAGCAGTCGCCAGTTGTTCGACCCTCGCCTGTTGTAACGGTGTTTCATGCCATTCAAACTGTATCAGATCGCGATGGATAGGAAAGCGTGCTGCCTTGAGTTGGTAGCTTAAACTGCGTGCTTGTCGGTCCACTTGTTCAGCCTTAATCAAACGATCCAGCCAAACTTCAGGCATGACGGGTTTTTGCTGAATGGCATATTCGGCTTGCCA
>CAJAVP010000015.1 GCA_903945375.1 uncultured Methylococcaceae bacterium
AGGTTTTTCAATAGGTTAATGATTGAACGCATTTCTTCAAGCTTTGCATTGGACTTGAGTTTGATTAAATCATCTCCGCTTTACGAGGCGCTTTGTAACTTCGGGGCTATAGCTGCTTAAAACTGTCCGAAGTATTGAAATTTTTAAAATTCACTTAATGAGAAGTTGCGATTTATCAACATAACGATCTACGTTATGGACGAGTTTCCTTAACTTAATGGCAGTGAGGCAAGCCTCACTCCGACTATTGGCAACTTGCCTATTAACACGGCTAAAGCCGCTCCCACGGATATCCATAATGTTAATAACCTTATGACACCCTACTTATTCTTTGACTGCTTCGACCGGCAGCGTAACCGTAATTTCATCGCCGACATTCGGGGCATATTTACCCATATTAAAATCGGTACGTTTAATAAGCGTAGTAGCCGTCGCGCCGCAAGCGTCTTTTTTAAGCATGGGATGTGGCATACATTGGAAAGAGTTCACGGTCAGCGTTAGCGGCTTACTCATTCCTTTCAAACTTAATGTACCCTCAACCGATACTAAGGTCTCGCCATCGAAATGGAGTTTATTGGAGCTGAACGTCGCCGTGGGATATTTCGCGGTCGCCAGAAAATCCTCACCTTGAATATGCTCATTAAACAAGGCATGACCCGTATTCACCGATGTCGTATCAATAGTCACGTCGACTGATCCTGTCTTCGCCTGACGATCTAAGACAATTTTTCCAGACGTTTTATCAAAACGACTCAATTGATTAGAATAACCGAAATGGCTATATGAAAAACGTGGCAAGGTATGACTGCCATCAATGATGTATGTTTCTGGCGCGGCCCATGCAGTCGTTGAGAAAGCAGCGACGAATGATAATAAAGTAATGTATTTCATGGTAGAACACCTCTGTTAAAAATTTAGAGCGTCAAAATCACTGACTGATAGTTTTAAACGGCAAGTTCTGCAAGCCGTTGTTGAGCATTAGCGAGGGCCTTAGCCTTTATTTCCTCGCCCATGTTAAGCCCTTCGGCATAAACAAATTCCACATCGCTCATACCGAGAAAACCCAAAAAGTCACGCACATAAGTGGTTTGGCTATCCAATGCTGTGCCCGCATACTGACCGCCTCGGGCAGCAAAAACATAAACTTTTTTACCGCTCAATAAACCTTCAGGTCCATTTGCTGTGTAACGGAAAGTGACACCGGCGCGAGCTATTTGATCAAAATAAGCCTTAAGTGTTGAAGGAATGCCAAAATTGTACATCGGCAGACCTATCACAATAACCGTTGCTTGCTTAAGCTCATTAATTAATGCGTCAGACTCCTCAACATAGACAAGCTGTTCAGGTGTCCGCGACTCAGGCGGGGTAAAAAATGCGGACACCCGTTGTGCATCTAAATGCGGCAAAGGGTGACTGGCTAAATCCCGAACGATGAGCGATGCGGTCGGATTCTTAGCCTGCCATTTAGCCACAAATTCATTGGCTAATTGGCTGGAATTACCATTGGCGGAAAAGATGCTTGAGTTAAGTTGTAGCAGAGTCGTCATGTTATTTGCCTTAGAATCGTTGTCAGTGGTGTTATTTAACTTCTTATCGATCAGATAAAAAAGCATAATAATCAGGTCATATTAATCAATTTTTTGGATATGTTTAATGAGTCCTCATATCACATTAGAACAATGGCGCTCCTTAATCGAAGTGGTAGACGCCGGCGGTTATGCACAAGCCGCTGAAAAACTGTGTAAAAGTCAATCGGCAGTCAGCTATGCCGTGCAAAAAATAGAGTCATTATTGGATGTTAAAGCATTTGAAATTCAGGGACGTCGCGCCATACTCACACCGACGGGTCAAACGCTTTATCGACGCGCCTTAGCGCTAGTGAATGAAGCTAATGAGTTAGAACGCGCCGCACATAAACTTTCGGCGGGCTGGGAAGCCGTGATTACGCTGGTTGCTGAAATTTTGTTTCCTTCTGAACAGCTGTTACGCTGTCTCCAGCAATTTAGCCAAGAAAGCCCGGGGACACGAGTGGAATTGATTGAGTCGGTATTAGGAGGAACATCTGATGCGCTGCTCAGCGGAAACGTGGATTTAGCCATTTCTCCGCAACTTCCTCCAGGTTTTTTGGGTAACATTTTAATGCAAATACGTTTACAAGCTGTTGCTCATGCCGACCATCCGCTGCACCATCAAGGTCGTGAGTTGAGTTATCGAGACCTACAAGCGTATCGACATATTGTGATTAGGGATTCAGGAACAAAGCGCGATCAACGCGCCGTCTCCGTCGAAGTGGAACAGCGTTGGACAGTCAGTCAAGTCGCAACGTCCATTCAAGCCGTTTGTATGGGCTATGGCTTTGCTTGGCTACCCGAAGCGCAAATCAAAGAAGAACTGAAAACCGGACTCTTAAAGCCATTACCGTTAAGAGAAGGGGCTCTCCGTGAAGTACCGCTCTATCTTATTCTAGCTAACCCAGACTTTGCGGGCTCTGGTGTAAAGCGACTTGCCGAAATCCTAACAACATCTGGTTTGTAGAATTGTGACAAGAGGCTAGCCAATAAGGCTGTTGCCCACCACGACTAGCATCCATCTACCTGGGCTGAATAATTACACAATGTTTACCTAATGGCTTAACGTGTCGTTCAACCCGTGTTATCAGCGCTGTTGCCAATGCTGTTTACGCTGCTTTTTTTTCTCTTCTTTTTCAAGACGAATCAACATTAATTCCGCCAGCTCTAGCGCCATCATCTCAGGCGTTTCTAAGGTAAGACGACCTAATGTGCCTGAACGCAACTCAGACAACAGAATTTTCGCGGCTTTATCCTGATCTATTTGCCCCTTAGCACGTAAACAGCCCCGCTGTTTGCCAATAACGTCCAACAATGCTTGCTCAGTTTCGGGTAATTGTTCTAATTGGAAGCGAGATTTTATATTATCCGGATAGTACTGTAATAAATAGTCTGCAACAAAATAAGCTACATCATCGTGTTTGATAGCGGTATCTTTAATCGCCCCCGTGACAGCCAATCGATACCCACTATTTTTGTTTTCAAGATTGGGCCAGAGCATTCCCGGGGTATCATGTAAGATAATCTGATTACCGATATCAATACGTTGCAGCATTTTGGTTATGGCCGGTTCGTCGCCGGTTTTGGCAATGGTTCGATTCGCAAGAATATTGATTAATGTCGATTTGCCAACATTCGGTATCCCCATAATTAAGGCATGTATCAACTTGTCGCCGGTTGATTTGCTGGGGATTAATTTATGACATAAATCCGTCAGTTGGCGGATTTTTTCAGCTTGTTCTATGGTTGATGCCAAGGTTTTTACGCCCTGCTCCTGTTCAAAATAGGTTTGCCAGAGTGTCGTTAATGTAGGATCGGCAAGATCACTTTTATTGAGTAATTTAATACACGGCTTAGTGCCTCGCAGGCTTGCCAACATAGGATTTTGGCTACTAAACGGAATACGGGCATCGAGTACTTCGATAACAAGATCAACTTTAGGTAAAATGGCTTTTATTTCTTTGCCAGTTTTGTGCATGTGACCAGGGAACCATTGGATTTGCATGATAGGATTATCTTTTGGAGTTAAGAAAAAATCAGAAGCCTAATTTAGGGTATTATACGACTGACAATGGACAGTGAAGGGATTGGGTTAAAGCATTAAGTTGTCAAATAAAAAGGTCATTTTCGATAAATTACTGAAATTTTTATGGAGTTTAGTAAAATTATGCACAAAACAACAGTCAGCAGCAGTTTTTATGCATATTTGACTCGGTTACGATGGATTAAACGCTGGGGTTTAAAACGCAACGCCCTTGACGAAAATGTCATGGAACATAGTTGGGAAGTTGCCGTTATTGCCCATACGTTAGCGCTGATTAAAAATCGTTATTTTAACGGTCAGCTCGATGCGAACGCGATTGCGACCGCTGCTTTATACCATGATATTACAGAAGTGATTACCGGTGATTTACCGACACCAATAAAATATCATTCAGATGCTATCCATATTGCCTATAAACATATTGAAAAACAGGCCGAAATGGAGTTGCTCAATCTGTTACCAGAGGCGTTAAAAAAAGATTTTGAGGCAATGATTCATCAAGATTCCTTGCCTGAAGAACATAAGCTAATTATCAAAGCCGCCGATAAAATTTCTGCTTACCTTAAATGCCAGGCCGAATTAACCGCAGGGAATTTGGAGTTTGCAATGGCGGCGGAGCAATTAGCACAGAAAATTGCAACATCGGAGCAAGATGAGGTTATTTTCTTTATGCAAGCCTTCGCGCCCAGCTGCGGATTGACTTTGGACGACTTAATGAAATCGTGATTGCCAGTGCAGTTGGCTTGGGCGTGTACCAACTCACACATCCTATTTTCTTTTGGTACTTAAACTTATCGATCCACATGAATACACTTGTTACCACTGAACTTAAAATTGAACCGAAGTCTTTTGATGAATGGGTCAACGCGCTGGCAGAATTTCAGATGCCTATTTTCTGTCAAACCGCACGTAATATTCACGATATTATGGATGATAATAAGAAAGGGACGATGGAATTGGCCTCAGTGATTTTGCAAGATCCAAATTTAACGCTCAAATTATTGAAGCTCAGCAACAGTGTAGCATTTAATCCCAGTCGACAAAAAATTGTCACTGTATCACGGGCGATTTTAAATTTAGGCGCAGTGATGGTTAAAGAAATGACACTTTTGTGTACTTTTTTTGAGTCCATTCAATCCTCAGACAATAAAGCGCAAGCCACAGAAGCCATTGCCCAAGCCATTCATGCCGCCATGCAAGCCAAAGCACTGGCTGAAAAAATTCACGATGCCTCTCCCGAAGAAATCTTTACCGCCACCCTGCTCTATCAAATTGGCAAAATTTCTTTTTGGTGCTTTTCTCATGGGCAAGGCGAGCGTATTCAGCAATTAGTTAAGGAAGGTAAAACTCGAGAAGCGGCTGAGAAATCTGTATTGGGTTTCAAATTGTCAGATTTAAGTTTGCCTTTAAGTAAAACCTGGAAATTAGGTGGTTTAATTGAAGAAGCCGCTGAAAAATTTCCCATTTCTAAAAATCCCAGAGTGCAATTGGTGCATCTTGGTCATGAAATGGTTGACGCATTAAGAATTGGTACAAACTCAAAGCCTTTTTTGACCTGTATTAAAAAAATCGAAAATCTGACCCAATTATCTACTAACCAGATATTTAATCAGATCAAAATGTCGGTTGCTTTAGCCACCGACATTGTGCGTCAATTGGGCGACGAAGATCCCTTAGGTCTTCTCGATAAAGAAACACAACAACAGGACATCGAACCGATTACACCCGTTGATAAAATACAATTGCAGTTTCAGTTCTCTCAAGAAATTGCCATCATTATCAACGATCACTTAGATATCAACGTGCTGTTAGAAACAGTTTTAGAAGCTATCAAACGCGGAGTCGTCATGGATAGGGTGTTGTTTTCTTTATTAAGCGCGAACAAACAGACCCTTAATGAAAAACTCTCAATAGGCTGGCATAAAGATCTAGGCAGTAAAATTGTCTTTAACGTCATCGATGCCCCGGTCAATCTGTTTTATAAAGCCTTATCCGATTCTCGTGCTTGTTGGTTCAAGCCATCGGTAGACCCCCATTTATATTCCATGTATGACGTTAATGTGATTGGTAAAACCGAATGTTTCATTACCCCGATTTTCACTAACAATAAAGCCACCGGCATTATGTATGCGGATCGCGCCATTGAACGAAAACCGCTTGCCACCGAAGACTTCAATGCGTTCAATTATTTCACACAACAAGCTAACATGGGCTTGTCTATTTACCGAATGCAAAAATCTATATGAACCTCCCAAACGCCGATCTTTTTTGCAAGCATCAGTAGCGTAGATTGCATGAAATCTTGCTTATCTGTATCCTGCCCGCCATGCAAATAAATTTAATATCCATAGGAAACCGAATGCCCAGCTGGGTTCAGCAGGGTTATGACGATTATGCCAAACGGCTACCGCGTGAGTGTGAGCTGGTGCTTAAAGAAATCAGTCCCGGAAAAAGGGGCAAAAACACTGACCTAGCCCGTATCGTCAAAGAAGAAGGAGAACGTATGATTGCCGCATTACCGACTAACGCTCATGTTGTGACACTCGATATTCCCGGCAAAGCGTGGACAACCGCTGAATTAGCAGAGGCTATGCAAGGCTGGCGAGAAAACGGACGCTCAGTAGCACTGCTGGTAGGTGGGCCTGAAGGTTTGGCAGATTCCGTAAAAACCTTGGCGAGTCAATCGTGGAGTTTGTCGCCGTTGACCTTTCCGCATCCATTGGTGCGTATTGTGGTTGCCGAGCAGTTGTACCGTGCTTGGAGTATCTTAACTAATCATCCTTATCATCGCTAATGAAGCCTACGCTTATTCTCGCCTCCGCCTCACCACGTCGTGCTGAATTGCTTGAACAAATCGGCGTTTGCTTTCAGGTACATGCCGTTGATATTGATGAAACACCCCGCACCGATGAATCACCGCTGGCTTATGTGCAACGATTGGCGGCTGAAAAATCTGCCGCATGTGCTGTGCAACACGGTCTTGCGATACCTATTTTAGCGGCAGATACCTCCGTTGTGCTGGGCTCGACTATTCTGGGTAAACCTCAAGATCAAGCCGATGCCGTATCTATGCTGCGCTTATTATCGGGCAAAACTCATCAGGTTTTTACCGCCTTGTCGTTACGCGGACGTACACATGATGAGGCCGTTAGCATCACCGAGGTCACCTTTAAATCATTATCAGAACAAGAAATACACGCGTATTGGCAATCTGGCGAACCTTTAGACAAGGCCGGAGCCTACGCAATTCAAGGGCAAGGCGGGCTATTTGTCCGCACGATCAACGGCAGTTTTTCCGGTGTTGTTGGGCTACCCTTATTTGAAACCGGACAACTTTTAGCACAGCAAGGCATAGATATTCTCAAATGAGTGAAGAAATTTTAATCAATGTAACTCCCCCAGAAACCCGCGTTGCGGTGATTGAAAATGGCGTTTTACAAGAGCTTATTATCGAAAGATCCCGTGAACGCGGCTTGGTAGGAAATATCTATAAGGGAGAAGTGTGTCGTGTGTTACCCGGAATGCAAGCCGCTTTTGTCGATATTGGTTTAGATAAAGCGGCTTTTTTACATCTTTCTGATCTGAGTAGCAAAGAGTTAGAAAGAAAAAACTCTGAAAATATCGAGCATTATCTACATGAAGGCCAACATATTGTCGTGCAAGTCGCCAAAGACCCGCTGGGCAGCAAGGGCGCACGCTTAACGACTGAAATTGCCATTCCATCCAGATATCAAGTGTACATGCCCTTTGCAAATAACTCGGGCGTATCCCAACGTATTGAATGCGATTCCGAGCGCATACGACTGAGAGCCTGCTTAGAAAATTTTAGGAAAGAAAATCAATGTGGCGGCTTTATTGCCCGCACCGCCGCTGAATGTGCGGATGAGTCGGTTTTAGTTGCTGATATGACTTTTTTACTGAAACTTTGGGAGTCTATTTCTGAAAAAATTGCCACGGCTAAAGCCAAAGAATTTATTCACAAAGACCTTCCGCTCAGTGTTCGCACATTACGTGATTTATACAAGGAAGGGATTGATCGAGTGCGTGTCGATTCCCGCGAAACTTATCTGCGTCTACTGGAGTTTGCCGAAATCTTTGTACCGGAGATTGTGCCCGTTATCGAACATTACAGCGGCGAATGTCCCGTCTTTGACATTTACAGTGTCGAAGACGAAATCAAAAAAGCCCTCGAACGCAAGGTCAAATTAAAATCAGGTGGACATTTGGTGTTTGACCAAACCGAAGCCATGACGACTGTTGATGTCAATACCGGTGGCTATGTCGGCGGACGTAATCTCGAAGAAACTATTTTTAAAACCAACCTTGAAGCCGCACAAACCATTGCACGGCAACTCCGCTTACGCAATTTAGGGGGGATTATCATTATTGATTTTATTGATATGAATAGCGAGGATCACAAAAAACAAGTGCTACAAGCCTTAGATCGCCATTTAGAAAAAGATCGGGCTAAAACCAAAATCACTGAAGTTTCTAGCTTGGGCTTGGTGGAAATGACCCGCAAGCGCACCCGAGAAAGTTTAGAGCATATTTTATGCGAGCCTTGCAGTGCGTGTGGCGGACGCGGGGTATTAAAAACCGCAGAATCCATGTGTTTGGAGATTTTCCGCGAGATCATTCGAGAAGTCCGGCAATACAAAGTTAAAACCCTGCTGGTTTTAGCGTCCAATAGTGTTGTTGAAATGTTGTTAGATGAAGAAGCCGATATGCTAGCTGAGCTGGAAACCTTTTTAGGTGTGCAAATTAAATTCCGAGCTGAGGCTCAATACAATCAAGAACAATATGATGTGGTATTGCTTTAATGAGGCTGGCTTGCACCTTCACGCTTATCCGTACAGCGGCGGCTTTATCCGTAATAAAGCAGTCCAGCTTATTTGCGCTCATTGATCACTAAGCCTTTGCTACCGTTCGACTTTCCTTATGATTCACCATATTAAACGGGCAACCCGGCATTTGATTTTTTGGTCATTGATCGCCTTAGCAATCAGCCTAAGCGCTCTACGTCTGATTATCGCGGAAATTGACCATTTTAAGCTGAGTTTATCTGCCCAGCTCAGTGAGCAAATAGGAGCACCTGTCAGCATCAACGGACTAGGGGCGAATATGCGCGGCCTTAGCCCAGAACTGGTTTTAAAAAACCTCATTGTCCATGCCTCAAGCAATGAGCAACCGGCAGTTATTCTCAAAGAAATCCGCTTAGGTATCAACCTTGTTCATTTATTGCTTAAGCACTCCATCTTATCGTCCGCACAGATTACCGTGGTTGGCGCAAAATTTACCGTGCAACGACAAGTCAACCAGCAGATTGGTATTGTAGGATTGAGCAGCAAAGATCCCAATCCACCCAATTGGTTGTTTGAAGGCGGTCAATTGGAACTACTCGATAGCGAAATCACTTGGCAAGATGATAGCCAACAAACACCCTCGATATCCTTCACAGAACTGGATATGGCCTTAATCAATACCAATGATCAACATAAAATCAACGCCTTAATCAAACTTCCCGAGCAGTATGGCAAGCAATTAAAACTGGCGGTGGATTTAAGCAGTAATCCTTTCAGTAGCCATCATCTCGACGGCAAGCTGTATCTGGAAGCTGATCATCTACAAGCCGCATCTTGGTTAAACCGTAGTTTAAGCCAAGATATGCACATTCAATCGGGAACAGGGGATTTTAAACTCTGGAGTCATTTTCAGCATTCCACATTAGTTTCCCTGAGCGGCGCTATCGATTTGCATCAAATAACACTACATAAACCCAATACTGACGATTTTGTCGTGAAATCCTTAGCGAGCCAATTCCGCTGGCAATCCGATTTAACGCCCCCCAATCCTTGGCAACTGGACATCGCGCATTTGTTATTGGAGACCGGCGCTCAAAAATGGGCAGACCTGCAATTACGCTTGACTGGACAAGCCGCTAAGTCACTCAATCCGGACAAACTAGCGTTACACACCGAGCACATTAATATAGCCGCTGTTGTCGATGCCATCCGTTTTTTCTCGCCCTTGGCAGGCCATCAAAACGCCTTATTACGACAAGCCAACCCCACGGGCAAACTGGAACAACTCACGGTATTCGCCGATAGACAAACGAACACGGCTGCAATCAACGGACGTTTTTTAGGCGTAAGTTTTGCGCCTTTTGGTGATCTGCCCGGAATAGAAAATTTAACAGGCGATCTCAATACCAGTAACACGCAAGGTCGCTTGCATCTTAACACCCAAGCCGCTACCGTCACCGCACCCACTTGGTTTAATGAACCACTGATTATCAAAGGCTTAACGACTCAGCTGCAATGGCATCAACGGGGCAAGGGTTGGGAATTATCCAGCCCTTCACTACAATTGGACTTGTTGGGGCTACACGCTAATAGCCATTTCCTCGCCACCTTTCCTGAACATAAAACACCCGAGCTCGACATGCAGATGGACTTGGTGTGTGAGGATGCCAGTCAACTCAAACATTATCTGCCCGCTGGGATTATAAAACCCGCCGATATGGCCTGGCTGAGCCGCGCTTTTGTCAAAGGACGTATTCCACAAGGCCGCTTATCTTATTTAGGTCAACTCGGGCAATTGATGACCATTCCCTCAGCCCCACTTAAAAAAGCCCCTCGATTAGCGTCTGTACGCGCCGATTTGTTGCCGGGACATGAAGGTTTATACACCATTCAGTCCAAAGATATGCTGGGCGGTGCGCTGTTTGAAGCAATCTTAAACATCAGCGAGTTGGAATTAGATTACGCACCGGATTGGCCGCCAATTACTGACATTGCCGGCGAGCTGCGTTTTTTGCAAGGTCGCATGGAAGTCAGTGCCGAGCAAGGTTTTAGCAATCATTTACAAGCCAGCAACACCATGGTCATTAATGAAGCAGTGGGTAAAAGCAAGCAACTCTCCGTTCAGGGCGACATCACTGGGGACATTGCCAGTGCCTTAAGCTTTTTGCAGCAAACTCCTTTGAATGAGCGTGTGGGTTCATTGATCAACGCGATTGAGCCGCAAGGTAAAACCAAAATTGGACTTAACTTACTGATTCCCTTGTCCGAAGACGTTATGCCTAAAGTCGATGGTGGCGCGGCACTTAACAACGCCAGTTTAACAGTAAAATCTGTTGATCTAGCAATCAAGCAAATTACAGGGATACTCAAGTTTAGTGAAAACGGTATTTTTAGCGATACCATTCATGCCAGTATTTTTAAGCGACCCGTGCGTATTCGTGTCGATAATGCGGATGACCAAACTCGTGTTGATGTTCAGGGTGCGGCGGGCATTACGGATATTGAAAAACAATTTAACTTGCCTGCATGGGATGTTGCTGAAGGGATTTTGGATTATCAACTAAAACTCATCTTACCTAATGATCGACTCGGTAATGGTACGGTCGGAAAAGTATCCGATAAAACCGCCGAATTGCTTATTGACAGTGATTTAATTGGCGTAGAACTACAGCTTCCTGGCGATTTATTAAAAACCAAGCTACAAGCTCGACCATTGTCAGTTGCTTTTAATTTAGGCGATAAGTCTATTCTGCCTATGACAGCGGTTTATGATAATCAACTCAAAGCCGCTATTCGCTTTGATACCGTCAAACACCGCGTTGAATCAGGACATATTTTGGTAGGCAACGGTGAGCCAGAGCACTCTAAAACTGCGGGTTTAAAACTAGAAATCAATCGTGATCAGTTAGACTTACAGGACTGGCTGATTTTAAAATCCGATGCGTCAAGCTCATCGAATGCCGACATTCGCGCGATTAGTCTACATAGTGACCATGCCTATTGGGGAGATACGGCATTAGGTCGGTTTAATCTGCTCTTAACACCGACGACTGAGGCTTGGACGGGTCTTCTTGACAGTGCTTTGGCAAGCGGTAAACTCCATATTCCCTTGAACAAGGGGCGCATTGGTTTATTTTTAGATCGGCTGGATCTCTCTGCATTAAAACAATTAACTGAACAAAAAAAATCCATAAAAACTGAAGCGGTGTCCGCATCTAGGTTAAATCCTAATGCTATTCCGCTCATTCAGCTGACAAGCAATCAAACCTTATGGCAAGCTGTCGATTTGGGTTTACTCAATTTGCAAACAGAACGCTTAGCCAATGGACTGGCTTTATCACAATTGGAATTGAACGGTGTGACCCAAAAACTGACTATTACGGGGGCGTGGACAGAACAAGCCGTGCATGGTAACACCGAACTTCAAGGCCAATTATTCATGCCTAATGCAGGAGCATTGCTGGCACAATTAGGTATTACCAACGATTTGGCTGAAACGAGTGGCACGGCCAATTTTTCCGTACACTGGCAAGATGCACCACAAAATTTTAGCTTAGCCAGCCTACGTGGCAATCTGGCGATCGACTTTGCTGAAGGGCGTATTCTTAGTATTGATCCAGGATTTGGGCGTATCTTGGGCGTATTAGCTATGGCGCAATGGGCAAAACGCCTGCAATTAGATTTTCGAGACCTTTATCAGGAAGGTTTGACCTTTAATTCCATCAAAGGTAATTTTTTGCTAGCGACGGGCAAAGCACATTCAAACGATTTGATAATTGATGCCATACCAGCCAAAATCACCATGACTGGTGAGACTAATTTAATAAACAAAACCTTAGATCAATGGGTGAGCATCGTGCCAAAAGGTGCTGAAGCCGTACCTATTGCTGGTACAATCATGGACAAAATAACCAGTCTAATTGCCAAAACCGTGACCGGGGAAAATCAAGAAGGCTTCCTATTAGGGTCACAATATCGGCTTATGGGGCGTTGGGATGCCACCCAAGTCGTTCCCGTACATGATCATGACGGCTTATTACAAAAAACTTGGAAGGGTATTACCGACTTTCCTTGGCTACAACCCCAACCTTAAGAGACATAACATGAGTAAATGTGCAGCCATCCAAATGGCTTCCAGCCCTAATATCCGCTCAAATTTGATTGCCGCTGAACGATTAATCGAAGAGGCCGCCAAAGCAGGCGCAAAATTAGTCGCGCTACCCGAAAACTTTGCTTTAATGGGCAATCATGAATTGGACAAAATTAAAGTCAAAGAGGTAGAAGGCAGTGGTCCTATTCAAGATTTTCTAGCCAATGTTGCCAGAAAATATGGCGTATGGGTTATTGGCGGCACAATTCCCATCGCGGGCAATGCGGATCATAAAGTACGTGCCTGCTGCCTCATCTATAACGATAAAGGTGAGCGCATGGCACGCTACGACAAAATTCATTTATTTGATGTCAATGTGCCAGGTACCGATGAGGTCTATCGTGAATCCGACTCTATCGAAGCCGGCAATACCCCGCTAGTTATTGATACACCTTTTGGGCGGTTAGGTGTGGGCGTTTGTTATGACTTGCGCTTCCCCGAGTTATTTAGAAAAATGGGGCAACAAGGCGTTGAGATTCTGGTCATTCCTTCAGCCTTTACCGCTGAAACCGGTGCCGCTCACTGGGAAGTATTACTCAGAGCCAGGGCCATAGAAAATCTCTGCTACATTATTGCGCCAAACCAAGGTGGCTTTCATCTGAACGGGCGCAAAACCTTTGGTCACAGCATGATTATTGATCCTTGGGGTGTTGTTTTGGATTGCTATAAAACCGGTAGCGGTTTTGTTTGTACCGACATTAACCGCGAACGATTAGAAAAAATTCGCAGCACATTTCCTGTTTTACACCATCGGCGTTTAGGTTGTGAGTCCTATGAAAATACTATTTAAAGCCTGTTTATTACCGCTATTTTTAACCGCCTGTGGTCTTGGCAAAGACGAGCGTTACAGCGACACTGAGGCCTTAGAGCGTCCCCCCATTTTAACTAGCACAAAAGTCGCTGGAGAGGGAGATTGTTGCGACGACGCGGTTATTCCCAAAAAACGCTATAAGAAAGGCTTAGGGGAAGAGGTCTACTTGACCAAAACCACGCCACCGCAAATAAAAATCAAACAGCCATTTGAGAGTGCGTGGTTAAGTTTAGGACTCGCCCTAAAACAGGCAGAACTTCGGATTACCGATCAAGAGCGGACTAAAGGTGTTTACTATGTCGCCTACCATGCCCCTACCCTTTTTGATACCATTGGCTCATTATTAAAAACAGATGAAAAAACCGTTATTTATGTTTTAAAAGTTGAGCAAAATAGTGGTGAAACAAAAATCAGCGCCCTATTAGCCAGCGCAATGGAGCAAAGCAGTGGGCTTGAAAAAACAACCTATGATAAAGAGGCATCCGATGATGCTGAGGATTTAATCTACAAAGTGTTTGATGTCCTGCACAATGAGTTACAAGAATAAAATGAGCTTTTTAACAGCCATACGCCACAAACCTGGGTTAACTTTGTGGTTATTTTAAAGCCACAACCGGAATTATAAATTTAAGTGAAAAAATATTTACGGCGTAATGCTGGTTATCAACCGGCTTAAGTTATTGCTTTTGTCGCTGTCGGTGCTGTCGGTCAGTGCTAAACTGCCGATGCTGGTCGCGCCGCGCTGGGCAAAGTTGACGGTGATGGCGCGGCTTGCGCTGATACCGGCGGCGAGTGTGCCCAAATGACAACGGTAACTGTAACTGGTGGTGTCGGTCTCGCAATCGACTGGCTTTGACACCGTATTCGTCCAGCGTGGTGGAAAATAAAAAATCAGCGTGGCATTGCTTGCCTCGCCAGTGCCTTGATTGGTCACGGTCGCGGTGTAGGTCAAGTTTTGCTTCAGTTGCACGCGGTCGGTGCTGGCACTCAGCGTCGTCGCCAAATCGGGCTTAAGGCCAATAACCAAACACTGACTGGCACGGACTAAACGCACAGGGAAAGCGCCGCTACGGTAGTAATCGTCAACGTATCCGGAATCGAAATCAACATTCCAAGCGCTATCAGAATAACTCACACTAGGTGAAGAAGACCAAAACACATTACTAGGGGTGTTAGGAAACAGCGTGGTGTTAATGGTAGATTCAGGGTAGCGTTTAGTATAGTCGACCAAACGGGCGAGTTCGCTGGCGGTAGGCATTCGCCAATCATTGTAATCCGCCAAGCGGCTGGTCAGGCGTTGTGCCGCTGCAAAGGTGTAAGTGCTGGCAGAGCCTGAGCAGGTGCTACCATTCCAAGTTTGTCCGACCGAACAGCGTTGCCACATCAGACAAGTGGATTGATGTGTCACGCTGCCGTCTTTATTATCGATAAAGTCCGTGGAGAGAGAAGCCAAGCCAATACCAAACGGCTGACTGGCACGAACTAACCGCACAGGGTAAGCACTGACCTTGAGGTAGTGGCTGACTCTGCCGTAACTGAAATTAACATACCAAGCGCCGCCGTAGGCATCCACGTTAGGCGAAGAAGACCAAAAACTATTACTGGCTGTGTTAGGAAACAGCTCCGTATTAATAGCAGGATTATAATTATCCCGTTCCGCAATCGTCTGCAATTCCGCAATATTCGGCAATCGCCAATCGCTGTAACCGGCAAAGTTGGCGGTCTGTTTTTTGGCAGTGGCGTAAGTGTAGGTTTTAGCTGTGCCGGAGCAAGTCGTCCCCGTCCAGGTTTGCCCCAGTGCACAACGCATCCAAGTTAAGCCGGTCTTTTTATGCGTCACCGTGCCGTCACCGTTGTCGGTGAAGTCGCTGGTCGGCGTATTTTGTGCAAAACTGTTAACCGACAACACCAGTAAGAATAGAGCGTTGAATATAATCCGCGTTGCCGTGTGCATAAGTCTGTTCCCAATAATCAGTTTTACTTTCCATTCTAACGGAAATTACTTTCGTTCCCTACTACTGGTTTGGGAATACAGTCGCGTAGTGGTGCGTTACCCATGCGGCGCAATACGACTATCGTTTATGCGCCTTACCGCGTTCCATCGATCAGGCGTTGCAGCTTGGCACGGCTGCCCATGACTTGGGCGGCTTCATTGAGAGGTAATGACCTTAAATAACACGTAAGGCGGTTTCGCGCCAGCAAACCGCCATCGGTGCGCCCTATTGTGGCGGATTGCTACTGCTCTATAGATGGGTAAAAAATTATTTTTTAGTTATTGGTATTCTATTGAATTTAATGTCATAAACCGACATTGAACTATCTGAAAAACCATTATTTTTATCAAAATTACTGCTCTTTTTAAAATACATTCCTATTTTTGGGTAAAGTTCCGACCATTCACCGTAAGGCAAAACATCGCCCCATAAATCCATATCAGTATTGAATCCGTGATAATGCTCAAATTTATTTGTTTCTTTATTCAATTTTTTTAATTCAAAATTGAAATTCCCGTGATCTTTATCAATAATTTTTGCTACAACAGTAGCTTCAAACCATTTATTATTGAATTCAGAAATATCTTGTCTGTATAAAGATTGAAACGATCTTGAATCGTTGATTGCATTAACTTCCCAAGTTATAGCTCCACCAACCACTAAGTTTTTTTGACAAAGAAAATCAAATTTTTCTTTATCTCCAATTTTTGAAAAAGCTAAATCAGTTTCTTCTAAATTAGTTAAATCCGTAAAAAAAGGTACTGTATTACAGCCATATTCACTTTCTGGCTGAGTGCGGTCTTTTAATGAAAACCTAACTCTAGGATCTAGTTTATTATTGTATTCATCCTGTTCAATTAGATCTAAAGGCTTTGGTGCATCACTACGAGCTTTTAATTGAAATGTATGGAAGTATTCTGTATTTGTTGGCGATACATTATTTAACTTAAATTTCCATGAATAAGTAACTTGAGTACCTAAAATAGCAACGAACGGTGAACCGGCGGGTAATTTAATTTCTGTTCTTGCTTTTGTATAATCTACAGAAGTATCTACTTTACAACCACCATCACCGTCAATTTTATGGCTTAAAATCTTAAACACATTTGTTTTAACTTCTGAATCAAATTCTACGACAATGTGTTCTGTTCCTTTATGAGAACAATCTGCTAAATCCATTGATTTAGGATTAACTATATCAACCGTTTTATTTGGTTTTGGTGGATTTATAGCTTTTTCAATTGTGTAATATGCCTTTTCACGGTTGTTTGGTGAAGGATTCAATGTTAAGGCAGAAATATCACTTATAGAAAATGCTAAAGTAATAACGGATATTGATTTTTCTAATTTTTTCATTAACTTAGCCCTATTTTTGTGCGGATTTTCAATAATTAGCCCTATTGTGGCGGATTGCCTAGCGGCGAATCCGCCCTACTACTCTATCGTTTATTGCGCCTTACCGCGTTTTTGGAACAGTATGGCTGTATACTATACCAAGGGTATTTGTTCAGCAAGCCCGTGCCGTTGGCTGCGTTTGAGGCGTTGTTGCAGTGTTGAAAGGCGTAAATCCACTGTTATTACAGCGACTTAGATTAACTCAGAGCCTGATAGGGTGGGCAAACAGCTTTATCGTTTGCCCACCATTTCATCATTAAATGGTGGGCAGAACAGCGTTGCCCACCCTACCTGTCTAAATTTGAGTTAAGGTCATCGATAAAAACACAGGTTTTTTTTCAATCATGCTACATGTTAGTTACTTTCGATTAATTTTATTTCTGCATCGGTTAAGTCGAATAATTGATAGACGACGGTGTTAAGGTCGCGCTCATGGGTTGCAATTTCAAGTGTTAGCTTTTCAATGTCTTGTTTGCCTGTTTCTAGCAGTTCTTTCCAGTCGTTGAGTTTTTTAGGATGAATTTCTTGCTTGAATTCTTTGATTATTTGCTTTTGAAAGGTGGAAAAATCCAGTTTCCACCAGTTTTGTAGGGCGGTGGATAGTTTTTCAACCTGCTTGTTGGGGTGCAGACTGGGAATAATGCCGATGAGTTCTTGTTGTTTTTTGTAACGGGTTTCGGCGGCTTGTTGACACTTTTCTGCTAGGTTGGCGATATGGGATTTTTGTTCGTCAGTAGCGGATGGAATAGAAACTTTTTCTAAAACATGACCATGAATTTGATAAAAGCCACCGCTCATAGTAGAAGCATTAGCTGTTAAAAGATGCCAATACAACCTGCTATTTAAAAGACCTAGTTCATAATAACTGACTGATGAAATAGAATTTAAAGCGTTATTGTGATAAATGCCTGTAGAGTCAAGCCAAAATAAGGGATGTGGCATAAATCTACTGTAAACAATCTTCGCCTTCTCCATAAGTGGCACATAAGCCCCTTGTGCTTGTTGCAATTCAAACCATTCTTGTTTGGTGGCGCGTGATTCCAACTTATCTTTAAATGGCAGTAAATGTGCTTTGATTGCTGGATAATCGTCAATCTCAATACGATTCTTAGCGATATAAATTAGGTACAAGTCGCGTGATTCAACGCACCATTTTTTCAGGTCTTTGCCTTCCAGAAACGGCTTGAGTAATTCTGCTGATTTTGAATCAGTAGCAATCAATTTATCACGGGTGGCGCGGTCAATAACGAAAGCCTCATTGAATCCAGTCTTAATGCCATACATTGGCGCACCGTACACTTCTTTTAATGTCTTATGCTCATGCGTCAATTTATGACGTAATGTCGCGTGAGCATCATTTTCTAACTGCCAGTTTTCCGCTGTCAGTTGTTTTTGTGGCATAGTCACCGCGCCTTGGCTAAATGCAGTATCTAGCATTGCCAATTGTTCAGCATTCTGTATTTCAGCAAATTTAAGCGTATGGTCAGCTTCAACTTTTCCTTTTTCTAAGCAAACAATAGCAGGATAGGTTGTGACTCCTTCAAAGACTTGCAAATCACCAAAATCTACGATAATTTGAACACGGGCGTTTTCTAGCAAATAACGGCGTAAGGCTTCACCCGAACCCGTTTTAAAAAAGGTACTGCTGGAAATATAACCCAGACAACCGCCTGTTTTAAGTAGCCGTAAACCGATTTCATAAAAATAGGCGTACAAATCCGCACGGTCAGACGCTACCGCATAATTTGCAGATAAATAAGGCTTGAAGGGTTTCAGTATTTCCATGCGTACATAAGGCGGATTACCTAACACCACATCAAAACCGCCGTTGGTAAGGATGTTTTTAAAGGTCGTTTTCCAGCCAAAATGCTCACTACTAAAACGGCTTTTATTGTCGGGTTTGAAGCGTAGGCTGTTACCGCACACTAAATGCCCGTCTAATGAATCCAGTTTTTGCCCTTTTTTGGCGGTTTTTAGCCATAACGATAATTTAGCAATTTCAATCGCCCCCGCGTTAATGTCCACGCCATAGAGGTTATGCGTCAAAATGGCGCGGTCGCCGTTAAATTCTTCTAAGGTCGCAGGATAAAGACGGCGTAAGGCGAGGGCTAATTCTCGATAATACGGCGCGAATACATCAAATGCCGCGACTAAAAACGCGCCACTGCCACAGGATGGATCAATGACTTTGATACTTTCCAGACGGGTTTGCCATGCTGTCCAGTACAGGTATTCGCCTATTTCTATGTCTTTTTGTTTGCCTTTGATAGTCGCGCCTGTTCCCAAGCCTTCGGGGGCTATTTTGTACCATTCGCCTTTGCTGGTTTCATATTGGCTGCGTACTTCGGCTTGTTGAGCTTCTAAATAACGCCCTAAAGTGTTCTGGACAATGAAGCGGGTAATGGCATCGGGGGTGTAAACAATGCCGTCTTGTTTGCGTTTGCCTGTGACACTACGCCCTTTAGTTTGAATGGGGGCTATGCGTTTTGCCAAGTCGCTGATAAAGGATTTAGGTTTGGCTTCGGCGGCTTCGCGGAGCTGTTCAAGTTCTGCAACGCTTTGTTCAAAAATATGCCCCAAGACGGTCACGCGGATTTCTTCGGCAAAATCGTAGGCGGTTAAGTCGCAAAAACTTGCAATCAGTTTTTCGTCAATATTCAGATTTTCTAAGGCTTTATTTTCGGCAAACAAGCCGCCGTTGTAAGCGGGGATAGTTTTGCTGCCTTTATCAATCGCGTGAAATAGTGTTTTTAGATTCTCCCAAGCGGAAAGTGTGTCGGTTGCTTTTGCGTACTTTTTATAAATATTTTCGGGTAGTAGTCCATTGTCTTCAGCAAAGGCAATAAATAAAATCCTATCTAGCAGCGTTTGTGCGGGGTCGATGATGGCCAGTGTGGTTAGTTTTGGATTGGATTCTGCCAAGCTGATAATGCTATTCCAGCGCAGTTTTTGATATTCGCCGTATAAGGCGGTGGTAATGTCTTTGTCTTGTTGGTCACTTTCTTGTAGCCATTTTAAGGTTCTGCCATTGAGTATGGCGGATTCTGATAATAACGCGGTAAATCGCCAGTAGTGTGCAGGTTCGCTGAGTTCTGATAAAAACCAGCGTTCATAACGGTCTGGGCTGCTATTGGTGGCATAGAGCCGCCATTCTGTCATGTTGGTCACAAGGTAAAATTGACAGTGGGGTACTAGCAAACTGGCATAGTTGCGGGCTTGTTCCACGGGGGTACGGTTTTGGTAGCCTTCACCTTTTTGTTTACTATCAAGATTGGTTTTAGTGCCTTTGTACTCACCAATCATGAGCGGCTTTTCTAATTTATCGGAAAAGTTACCGAGAGCAATATCGGGCGTTCTGTTTTCACTGGCAATGTGATATTTAGGATTTAATGTCGGGGTTTTGCTGGTGAGAACGTGCCAACCTAAAAACTCTATAAAGAAATTAGCCGTCAATTCGCCTTCAAATGCGCTTTCTCCGAGGTGTCCTTTTTCTGTTTTTGCCTGCCATGATTTAATAATTTCCAAGTGCTTAGGTGGAATAGGCGGCGTGTCTGGGATTTGTTTTTTTAGGTATCTTGGCAAAAATAATGGGGTGTTCTTTGCTATCGCGTCGAGTTTATTTGGTGTGGTCATATTTTTATTACCAGTGATAGTCGTATTATGTTTACATCGTGTTGTGTTTGTCACCGCGTCTTTCTAGGGCTTCTTTTTCATCTCAGATTTTGGCAAAAATCCGCTCACAAAACGACGTAAGCCTGTTGCTCAGGATACGCGGCTATGTGTCGTTTGCCAAAAAAGCTACCCACTTAGCACGGGGCAGCGTGAATAGGCCATAACGTGTGGAGGGCAAGCTCCGCCTAAAGCGCCTACTGTTGGTGCTTGCACGTATTGACTTGCAGGCAGAGCCTGCACTCCTACGTTGAATGTCATAATGAGAATTGCTGACTATGCCCCGCTTTACGTTGGTAGCCGTCATTTTAATAGCAGTCGCCTGCTTTAGCGCTACCTTTATCCAAAGGCGGACACCCATAAATAATAGGCTTTATTTGGGAATCGGTCGGATATTTTAGGCGCTGAGAGCCATAACGAGAATTGCGGACTAATCTGACAG
>CAJAVP010000016.1 GCA_903945375.1 uncultured Methylococcaceae bacterium
CAACTAAAACACGCCCACAGTGAGGAAGATGTCAAAGACATTTACATCAAAGCATTGGGTTTAAAAAGCTACACCAAAGGTCTGGTTGACATCCGCACCGATGAAATCTGGTTTGAAGCCAAAGACACCGGCAAGCATTCCAGTTATGCCATGTTTACTCAGCTCTTGCATTATGTCCAAGATGGGCTTAACAAAGGTGAAGCCATACCGCCCTTTTTAGCGGTGATTGATACCGAAAAAGCCGCATTGATGAAAACCTCCGATGTACTGCCGTTCTTAAAAAAGAAGACCGTCAAATGGGGTAAATCCGCCAGCCAATACCCAAAAGCAGCCTTAGATGAGGTATCTGCCCATATAGGGACGCATTTTGTGTCATTTAGAATGGCGACGCATGAAGCGGAGTTTATTCAAACCGTCAAAGCAGCGATTCAATCAGGCGACATCATTCGCACGCAAATTACCCCAGACAACTTAAAACAAGTGTTTGATAAATGGGTAACAATGATCGGGCGAGAAATTGTCGGCGTAGCTGAAGACGATTATGCCCTGCTCTTTTTTGCCGATATTTTGCACGATGGTACGGTCTCAACCCATGAGAACTTGCCCGCAGAATTACTACATAAAAACAATGCGCCGTTGTTTTGTTTGAATGGAAAAAATTACCCGCTTGGCAATAAAGAAGGCTACCGTCAATTTTGGGCGATTTATCACAAACCGCCTCACGCCGATTACCGCGATTATTTACTGGAACGCCGTGACAGTTTAATCCCATTGAATGAGCGCAGTTTTAAAGGCGCGTATTACACGCCGCTGGCTGTCGTCGATAAAGCCTATGACAAACTGGCCGAAACCTTGGGCAAAAACTGGCAGAAAAACTATATTGTGTGGGATATGTGTTGTGGTGTAGGTAACTTGGAAGTCAAGCACAGCAACCCACGCAACATTTTCATGAGTACGCTCGACCAAGCCGATGTGGATGTCATGAAAGCCACCAAAACCTGTGTTGCGGCGCAGCGGTTTCAATACGATTATTTGAATGACGATATTACCGACGATGGCAGAATTGATTACAGCCTGAGCAATAAAATCCCTAAGAGTTTGCGTAAGGCGATTAGCGAGGGTAAAAAGATTTTGGTGTTGATTAATCCGCCGTATGCTGAAGCGGCAAACTCACAAGGTCACGAAGGCAAAACAGATGTCGCGACAACAAAAATTGGCGTGCTGATGAATCAGGCAGATTATGGTTATGCTGCACGTGAATTATTCGTGCAATTTATGGCACGAATTACACAAGAAATACCAAATGCCACGTTGGCAATGTTTAGCACGTTGAAATATGTGAACGCACCGAATTTTGAAAAATTTCGTGACACATGGAATGCCAAATATCTAGGTGGATTTGTCGTTCACAGCAAAGCATTTGATGGTCTGAAAGGCGACTTCCCAATTGGTTTTTTAGTTTGGGCGACTAACCAAAATACCAAGAAAAAAACTCCGATTACCGAAATTATTGTTGATGTTTTAGACAAAAAGGCACAACCAATTAGTGAAAAGAAGTTTTATAACTTACCCAACAAAAGTTTTTTAAGTTTGTGGATGCCACGATTAAAAACAAATTGCACAAATATCCCACTTAAAAATGCCGTAACACCTCAAGACAAATATGCAAAAGTAACATCGTGGATTGATAGAGCAATTGGCTATATGTATTGCAACAGTAACGACCTTCAAAATGCAGCAACACAAACCGCAATTACATCATCTGTATTTAGTACTGGTAATGGCTTTTATCTAACCCCAGAAAACATCTGGCAAGCCGCTATCATTTTTTCCGTGCGCCGCCTTATAAAACCCACCTGGTTAAACGACCGCGACCAATTCTTACAACCCACCGAGCCATTATCTGACGAATTGAAACACGATTGTTTGATTTGGATGTTATTTAACGGCAGTAATTTAACCGCCAGCGCAGATAATCTCGAATGGAACGGCAACACATGGTGCATCGTCAATCATTTTATCCCGTTCACCGAAACAGAGGTTAATGCGCCCGATCGCTTTGAATCCGATTTTATGGTGCAGTATTTAAAGAAAAAGAAATTATCCACAGAAGCCAAAGCGGTATTAGCCGCCGGCAAACTATGTTGGCAAGCGTATTTTTCAGAAACCGACCCTTATACTGTACGTCAAGAATTAAAGTTAAATAGACCCGATGTCGGCTGGTATCAAATTCGTAATGCCTTAAAAAAACGCAACGCTAGCTCAGACAGCCTACCCTTTAGTTTTGAACCCTTTGAACACGCCTACGCAAACTTGACCGAAAAACTACACCCTCAAGTGTTTGAATTGGGCTTTTTGAAATAGGCATGATGATGTACGCCGATAACTAAAACAATTTAAAAATGTTGAACATTTAGGCGACAAGGCATGGGAACACGCGAAAGCCTGTGACTTACATTGGTAGCTCATTTTTCCAAATTACGGCATTGAATTTTAGTTAAAGTCGGAAATAATCTCTTACGTGGCCAGTGCGTTCTAAAAAAAAATCCTTATGAATCAATAAATACCTATGCTATAAACAGAATCGCTGCACCAACAATAATTATAATTTACTTAAATGTAGTGGGAGAATTTATGCTCAACAAAACACGTCTATTGTTAGGATTAACGCTCACCTTAATCACGTCGGGGTCGCTTTATGCCCAAACCCTGACCGTTAACATTAAGAACTTTCAGTTTCAACCCAGTAATCTCAGCATCGATCAAGGCGATACCGTGCAATGGGTCAATCAAGATAGTTCGACTCACACGAGTACCTCAGACCATTCGCTATGGGACAGCAAGAATCTGTCTCAAGCCGGTACTTTCACACGGTCATTTGATAAACCCGGGAAATTCACCTATCACTGTGCAATTCATCCGGGCATGAAAGCAACCGTGATTATCCGCACTGCGGAACAAACGCAAATCAAAATTGGCAAAGACATCATCGCTAGCCTCCCCAAACAACTTCCGATTACGCTTAAATTAGCGGGGCAAAATGCAGATCAGGTGTATCGGGGCAGTTACCTTGTCAATGCCCAAGGCGCTTGTGCCGATTGTCATAGTTGTCCGACCTATGCCGCCGGTCATAATCCTTATCAAGGACAACCCAAGCAATTTAATGCACAGAGTTATTTAGCCGGAGGCCGAGCCTTTGGGCCGTTTATTTCTGCCAACATAACGCCAGATGAAAGCGGTAAGCCAGCCGGCATCACTCTAGCGCAATTTAAAGACCTTCTGCGTACCGGTCATGATCCTGATGTACCCGGCAATATCCTACAGGTAATGCCATGGCCGATTTACGGCATGATGAGTGATCGCGATTTAGACGCGATATATGCTTATTTAAGTGCTATCCCTAAAGCAACACAACCATTGGCATCGGCTTGCCCCTAAGCTTTTAAAAAAAATGGGCGATCCGCAGATCGCCCATTGTGGTAACACCTAGCGTTGATTTATCAGCCTAATTCAAATTCGCTTGGATTTAAACCTAACTCTCTGGCTATTTTGGCTGCCACTGTTTTTTCAGAGACATCAAAATTACCATCAGAGGCAGCAATCGCAATAATCATACGAATTAATAATCGCGCCGCTTCTGAATTAGATTTCATTTTACCAATGGCCTGATACGCTTTCGCTTCACCGATATCTTTGTCAAATTCCAATTGTCCGACAAATTCTTGAAAAGCTTTGATGACATCGCTAGTTGTAAAAACAGACAGCGCATCGTGTCCTTCAATAAATTTGATCATTTTTTGCTTTTCTTCAGAGCTGACACTGCCATCAGCCATTGCAATTAAGGCAGAACCAGCCATTGCGGCATTTAAAAAATCTTTGTTTTTAAATTTTAAAACATCGGTTTTTAATTCATTAGCTTTCGTTTTTAACTGACTCAAAAAGTTTTCAAAACTCATAGTGAACTCCGGGTTGATTAATAATATTAAGCGATTGTGACAAGTAAGCCCGCCGGTTAAACCGATGATTCGGCAAACACCTCTAGTGGCCTGAACATTTTAACACCAAAACACGCTTGTCGATTGAGGATGGTTTGACTCCATTGTTGATGTGTTGCAACCTCACACATGGCATTGTGCATACGAAACACCGCTGGCGCATCTGATTTAACTAAGCTTAACGCCATGTCATAATCCGCTTTATCCACCGCATAAGCAAATTCAATCATCGGCACTTGATCAGGATGTATCGCTGTTTTTCCGGTCAGACCATACGCCAAATCTAACGCAATCTCTTTTTGTAAGGTTGCATGATCGTCCAAATACTCAAATACGGGGGCAGACAATGCAAAACCGTAGGGCTTAAAAATCGTCACTAAATGCGCCAACACCTGTCCTAAGGGTGTTTCATACAGTGTAAATCCTCGCGGTCTACGCAGCCCCAATAAATTCATTAAATCATTCCCACCAATCCGCAACATTAAAATACGTTGCAAAATGTCTTCTTGTGATAAACCCTGCCGTAGTTCACGCATTGCGCCTAAATCAAAGACATCTTGGGTTTCTAAGGTCGGCATAATTTTAAATGTCGTCCCTTGTAATTGATCAAAATAGGCGTGGAATACAGCATGATTAAATTTGGGTAGTACGAAACCATCAATCTTTTCGATTCCGGGTAAATCGAGCAACCGCGCTAATATGTCCGGGTTTCGGGTACGAATAAAACGCAACCGTTGGGGCGTTTCTCTAAATCCTTGCAGACATAACGCCAAATGCCGCAAACTGCTATCTAGCTCTTGTTTGGCAACCGCATCTTCTGTACAAAAAATCATGGCACGTAAGCTAGGCAGTTTTTCACCATTCGCAATATCCATTAAATCTAATCGATGCGCTGGCATATAAAGCGGTGCGCCTAAGCACCAAGGCGAAAAGGGCGATGCCAAAGCGTGTTCGTATTGACTCATTTTTACAGCTCCTTGATTAAAGCCACCGCACGATACGGTAGCTCATGACAAACAGTGATAGGAATGGCTTTAGATTCTGCAAGCCAGCGCAAATGCAAGGTTTCGGTAGCTGCCAAGTCTTGCAACAGCAATAATCTCGCTTCACGCCGCAATAACACCCGCGTCGCTTCTCCAATACCCGGTTTAATATAGTGTGTACGACTAATTTGATAACGCTCACTCAACAAGCGTAGTAGCTTTTGAGAGGCGTTTTGCAACTGTACGTTATCTCGATTGGGCAAAAAACGCTTGCTAGGGCTTTGCCAAAACGAGGCTACGCTAGCCATTATTTCATCGACAAAATAGTTCGACAAATCCTGCGCTTTAAATTGCTCGTAATAAACGCAGCCATGAAAATCAGCCTGCGTTAATAAGTTATTATCATAAATGGAACGACTCACCAATCCAGACACTGTGGCATTCAGAATACATGAAGGCAGTAAATAATCTTCCGATGTCACCGCGACTGTCGCCGAACCCGATAAATCTGCCAAGACATAAAGTTCAGCGGGAATAGATAGGCCATCGCTGAGTGCGAACGCCTGCAAACTATCCGCTAATTGTTTCGCAATAACGCCCTTGCCCGTCCAACCATCTACAAAAACCCACGTTTCTGGTGCGTGCCGTTTGGCGATATAGCGTAGTGCTTGTGTATCTAAGCCGACATCTCGGATGATAGAAATGCCATAGTGCGCCACATCAGTATCAAAATATTGTTTTAATACGCGCTTAAGTAAAACACCAACAGGCGTACCGGCGCGTAGCAAAGACACCAAGGTAATGCCATGAGGTCTAGTTGCCACAATCTGCTCAGCCAAAATTAGAATATGCTCAGCCACTCTATTTTTATTAGCCGCCATTGCCTGATAGAACAAGTCTAAATATTCAGGGGTCGGTAAACTTTCATGAGAAAGCAGCTGAGAATAATGCTTTTGCCCTGATTGAATCAGCGATTCTTTAATCGCAACGGGCGTATCGGGCATAGACAACTGAGTTAATAAGAATTGCACGTCCTCTGCCGGATAGCTACCTGAAAAGAGCGGCGTTGTCTTCATTAAATATTTACCATGATGTTGAATAATTGCGTGTTTTTAGGTATCACCGCATAATCGCAAAGTGCTAGAAAAGGCGCGTCTGTTTTGCTATCACCGGCACCAAAACTCAGTACCTCTGAATATAATTGATGGTAGTTGTCTAATAAGTAACTCACCGCACTTTCCTTATTAATTATCTTAGGCAGAATCGCCAAATTATTGCCGTTGAGATGCCAATACAAGCTGCCATCAAGCACATACGGGTGACATTTAATGAGCTCATCCAATAACGTTCTTAACGTTGCCTCCGTTCCATCTTCGTGCTTGATAACGCCATACCACGTCACACCAAAATCCTCTACTAATCGTGGTTTAAAGCCCGTATAACGCTGACAATAGGCTTCAACGACTTGCCAAACAATCAGCAATTTATCATGGTAAAAAGGCAGCTCAGCCTGTATTTTTGTTTGCCAAAAGGGATCTACTTCGCCTTGCTTAGTTAAAATCACGGCACCATGATTCAACACCACTTCTTCTCGAAAAGGTAAATTAACACGACGAAACGCCTGAACATCACGCGCAGTGACAGGCACCATTCGAAAGCCTTGGTCTAACCATTGCCAAAGCCATTGTTGTTTGAGTGTAGAGAACGAATTAGCACTGCCATCTGGCAAGAACGCCCTAACCTGTAAACAGGCTGGATCATGATTAGCGTCGCATTTTCTTAGGGTTTGAAATAAGGTGTCATCAAGGTCTACAAAGAAATAGCGTTGCATGGATTACACCTATTAAAATTTAAAATGGCACTGACAAAAGCTATCGAGTCACGCCAACCTATTTCCCATTCACCACGTTTTTGGCGAAAATTTAGCATCGTTACGAATCAACACCGTGTCGCCGCTTTGTGCCAAAACATATAAGCCTTTGCGATAAGCAAATCGCGCCGCCTCATCCGACATCACCATACCAGCCACCGCGCCCATTAAATTAACATCACGATATTTGGGTAATAAGCGTTTGATTTTTTCTAAGCGCTCAAGATGATCTTTAACATCATCAATGGTTAACTGGCTTTTGCATTCAACCGCAATGGCTTCTTGATCATTAACAACCAGCAAATCAATTTCCGCACATTCCCCATTACGTTCAACATTGATATTAGGATGTACCTCGTGAACATCAACACCTCGCTCACGAAACAAACGTACCACAGCAGGACGCACCATCTCTTGTACAAATTCACCTAAACGATTACCTAAATCACCAATACTTTTGCTGACTTGTTTAACCAAACGATCGGTTTCTTGGATTTTTCGATCCGTGTCTTGGGTTTTACGGTCAGTATCTTGGAATTTACGATCTGTTTCTTGGAATTTACGATCTGTTTCTTGAAATTTACGATCTGTTTCTTGAAATTTACGATCTGTTTCTTCAAAGCGTCGAGCGACTTCGCGGAACATATCCCACACTTCATCACGTGTTACCGTTGTCATCTTGATTCTCCGATATAAGAAGCGCTTTTTTACATTAAATGACAGACAAGCCGTTAGGTGCACAAACAGCATTTAGCTATTTGTACACCCAAGGTAATCAATTAATTATTGAATGTAGTGCCGGGCGTACCAGGTAAAACCGGCATTTTTTGTTTGGGGAATTCACCGCTTAACGCGTTCAAAAATGCGACAATATCGGCAATATCGGCTTTAGATAAGTCTTTACCCAATTGCACCTGTCCCATGATCGCAACGGCTTGATCTAACGTTTTTACCGAGCCATTATGGAAATAAGGCGCAGTCAACGCAATGTTGCGTAAGGTTGGTACTTTCCAGAGATTTTCATCCGCTGGGTTTTTGCTCACTTCAGCCACACCTTTATCTTTTTTGAAATGGTATTGCGCTTCAAAATAACCATTAGCAATCATAGGGAACTTTTGAAACATACCCGCCCCATTGAATGCCGCACCACTATGACAGCCTGTACAACCCAAGTCCGACATTTTCTCCATGCCGCGCACTTGCTGTAAGGTTAATGCCGCTTTATCACCTTCGACGTATTTGTCATAAGGGCTGTTAGGCGTGATTAAAGTCCTTTCATAAGCCGCAATCGCTTTTGTCGCGTTGTCTTTGGAAATTGCATCTTTGCCAAATGCTTTTTCAAACGCGACCTGATAGCCATCAATACTTTTTAAACGGGCAACCACATCATCCCAACTTTTCATACCCATTTCGATCGCATTTGTGACAGGTCCTGCGGCTTGTGCTTCTAAGCTCGCTGCACGACCATCCCAAAACTGCACTTTATTAAATGCAGAATTCCAAACGGTAGGGGCACTACGTCCGCCCGTTTGTCCGTTTACACCCATTGAATTAGCGCGATTATCTTCACCGCCCAACATCGTATTGTGGCATGACGCACATGAAACCGTGCCTGTAGAAGACAAGCGTGGATCGTGATAGAGCATTTGCCCTAATTCAACTTTTTCCGATGTTGTTGGATTTTCTGCCGGTGCCGGTGCTTCGGTTGGTAAAGTTTCCCAAGCAGATGCAAGTGATACGGAACAAGCCAAAGTCAAAGCCGTGGCCAGTGATTTAAATTTAAGCATTTCATCCTCCAATTGTTTTTATTTAATTTTAGCGTGTTTTGTGTAGTTCATGCGGTCACGCATTGCATTTTTAAGAAAACTGAATTATCGAAGCGAGGTTCAACGCGACCATCCAAAGCAATTCCTAACCGCGTGAAGTATAACACTAGGCAATCTACAGTCAGTAGCTATTACCCACTTGAATTGTAGAATATAACTAATGAAAGAAACAATGAATTTGCTGTAGAGTCGGCTGATTCATATGCTAAGTTTTTGGAAGTGTTATTTATGAAAAAGGATATATGAATTTAAAAAGGCATAAAAAAAGGCTACCATTACTGGTAGCCTTTATTTTTTGGCGTCCCCAAGGGGGTTCGAACCCCTGTTACCGCCGTGAAAGGGCAGTGTCCTAGGCCGCTAGACGATGGGGACTAAACAGGTATTGCTCAACCTTACTTAAGGTTGCTATTCATCAAAGTAAACTCATTTAATCCAGATGCCAAATGGCGTCCCCAAGGGGGTTCGAACCCCTGTTACCGCCGTGAAAGGGCAGTGTCCTAGGCCGCTAGACGATGGGGACTAGCGTGTTACTTTAGTTATTTGGTGGAGCCAAGGAGGATCGAACTCCTGACCTCTTGCATGCCATGCAAGCGCTCTCCCAGCTGAGCTATGGCCCCTCAGCAAAGAAACGGCATTATACAGGCTTTATTGTGTTTGTCCAAGTAAAATTAACGTTGTATGTAATCTATGGCTCTTTTTATTCTGGACAAGGTTTTTTCTCTGCCTAATAACGATAAAGTTACATCAATAGCTGGAGAAACAGCTGAGCCACAGACAGCAACACGTAAAGGTTGAGCAATTTTTCCCATATTGAGAGCTAATCTTTCAGCTAAATCGATAACAATTTGATGCAATTGTTCGCCTTCCCAAATTTCTAGGGCTGCAAATGCGTGATAAATCTGTGCTAAAACCTCATCCGACCCGGTGGTGAAATTCTTTTTGACCGATTTTTCATCATAAGCATCAAACTCTTTATAGAAATAGCGACTCACACTTGCCATTTCTACCAAGGTTTTACAACGTTCCCGCTGAGCTTTAACGACATCAACTAAAGCGGGTCCTTCGGAGGGATCAATACCTAATTGCCCCATATGCCAACTTAAATGCCGAGCAACATGAGCAGGTTCACTATTCATAATGTATTGATGATTGAGCCACAACAGCTTTTCCATGTTAAACGTTGAGGCTGAGCCATTGACATCATTCAAGTCAAAATAATTGATCATTTCATCTAAAGAAAAAATCTCTTGATCGCCATGCGACCACCCTAATCGAACCAGATAATTCAATAAGGCTTCAGGCAAATAACCCTCATCACGAAACTGCATCACACTGACTGCGCCATGTCGTTTAGAAAGACGCGCTCCATCTGCACCTAATATCATCGGCAAATGGGCATATTGAGGTAATGCTGCGCCAAGTGCCTTCAGAATATTCATTTGTCTCGGGGTGTTATTGATGTGGTCGTCACCTCGAATCACATGACTGACACCCATATCCATGTCGTCCACGACAACCGTTAAGTTATACGTGGGTGTACCGTCCGCACGCGCAATAATCAAATCATCCAATTCTTTATTAGCAACAACGATATCACCCTTGACTAAATCAGGAATGGTAACAACGCCATCTACCGGATTTTTGAAGCGTACGACCGGTTCACGTCCTGTAATCGGTTCAGCACACACTCGGCATTTACCGTTATAACGTGGCTTTTCTTT
The DNA here is from genome assembly GCA_903945375.1 of uncultured Methylococcaceae bacterium. Taxonomy (GTDB): domain Bacteria; phylum Pseudomonadota; class Gammaproteobacteria; order Methylococcales; family Methylomonadaceae; genus Methylovulum. The sequence goes on from CAJAVP010000016.1 coordinate 10,396, forward strand.
ATTTGCCATTTGCTCCGTGCGTAATTGTTCCAGCTCTTCCTTACTGCAATAACAATAATAAGCATCACCTTGCGCTAATAATTGTTGGATGACTTCTTTATAGCGATCAAAACGATGCGTTTGATAAAAAGGGCCTTCATCATAATTGAGCTCCAGCCAAGTCATGCCTTGTAAGATAGCATCGACGGATTCTTGAGTAGAGCGCTCTAAATCGGTGTCTTCAATACGCAAAATAAATTTGCCACCGTGTTTGCGAGCATAAAGCCATGAAAATAAAGCGGTACGCGCACCGCCAACGTGTAAATAGCCGGTAGGGCTTGGAGCGAATCGAGTAGTAATGGTCATTTGCTGAGTGTCAGTAAGATTTTTTTAGCATATTCAGTGGGAATTTGTTTGGAAGCACTTAAGCGCATAGCTTGATAATTAAATGCCACACCACCTTTGGCAATTGGATTCTTGCCCAAAATGGCTAAAGAAGGCGTATGACCTTGGGCTGCTGCTTTTTCATACCAATACGTTGCTGTTTTGACATCATTTTTAACACCGATGCCGCTATCAAAAAGTGCTGCCATAATCACTTGTGCTTCAAGATAACCTTGATTAGCGGCTTTCAAAAACCATTGAGCCGCTTGTTGTTCATCTTTTTCAATATCGCTTCCTAATAGATACATCGCGCCTAGTTGCGCTTGTGATTTTGCATCGCCTTGTTCGGCTAATTGTTGACGTGTTGATTGTGTATTATCCGTTTCCGCTGCAACCGTCAAAGGCTGCGAGAGCATTAAAGATAAAAATAGTAATTTTAGAAATATAGTCATTAGGTTCCTCAGTAGATTGAAGCGAAATCATCAGTCAATCACTGACAAACCGCCCATGTAGGGTAATAACGCCTCGGGAATATGAATACGCCCCTCGGCATCTTGATAATTTTCCATCACCGCAATTAATGTTCGACCTGCCGCCAATCCAGAACCATTAAGCGTATGTACCAATTCTGGCTTACCCGTTTCTGGGTTACGCCAACGCGCTTGCAAACGTCGCGCCTGAAAGTCTTTAAAATTACTGCATGAAGAAATTTCCCGATAAGCCATTTGCCCTGGCAACCAAACTTCCAGATCATAGGTTTTTGCTGATGAAAACCCCGTATCACCTGCACACAGCAGCATTTTACGGTAAGGCAGTTTTAATTTTTGCAAAATACTTTCCGCGTGAGCCGTCAATGCTTCGTGTGCTGCCGCTGACTCTTCTGGTTTGACTATTTGTACAATCTCAACTTTTTCAAATTGATGCTGACGGATCATGCCACGGACATCTCGCCCATACGCGCCAGCCTCACTGCGAAAACAGGGACTATGGCAAACAAATTTTAACGGTAAGTCTTTTGCCTCAACAATGACATCTCGGACAATATTAGTAACGGGGACTTCCGCCGTTGGAATGAGATAGAGTTTAGGTTCATCAGAGGCTTTAAATAAATCGGCCTCAAATTTTGGTAATTGCCCCGTTCCATACAAACTGTCGACATTCACTAAATAAGGCACATAAGTTTCATTATAACCATGCTCGCTAGTGTGCGTGTCCAGCATAAGTTGAATAATCGCCCGTTGCAACCGTGCTAAATGCCCCTTTAATACCACAAACCTAGCGCCGGCGATTTTCGCACCTAATTCAAAATCTAGCCCTTTATGAGTACCTAAATCAACATGGTCTTTGACAGGAAAAGCAAACTGCGACGGCTCTCCCCAACGACTGATTTCTACATTAGACTCTTCATTTTTTCCATCAGGCACGGATTCATCGAGAATATTGGGGATTCCCTCCATTAATGCCGTCATTTCGTTTTGAATATCCGCCAAAGCCGCTTCTGCCTGCTTTAGTTCATCACCTAAATATTGCACTTGGTCGAGTAAAGGCTGGACGTCTTCGCCTTTAGCTTTTGCCTGACCGATGGCCTTCGAGCGACTGTTACGCTCGTTTTGTAGTTCTTGGGTTTTAACTTGGATGTCTTTACGCCGAGCTTCTAGTGCGACATACACATCGGGATTAAATTGAAAGGAACGGCGCTCTAGTTGTTGTTTAACAAAATCGAGTTCCGCTCTAAATAAACGAGGGTCTAACATGATTACCTTGCTGTGTGTTTAGTGAATAAAAACGGTTTGAGATAATTGTCCTTGGAGTTGCCTTGAAAAACAAGCACAAAACACCGGTCATACTTGTAATTCATCCTAATTATGGTTTTTTCCCAAGCCAATAAACTCCCGACAGCACCAATAGCGTGCCGCTTATTTGTACTAAAGTGATAGGCTCATTCAGAATAAAAAAGGCGAGTGCTAACGTACTAATTGGTCCAGTCGTGCTGATGATAGCCGCTTTACTCGCACCAATCCGACGAATGCCCGCGTTCATAAAAAATGCGGGTAACACCGTGGAAAAAATCGCCATGATCAGTGCTAAGCCATAAGCTTGAGTGGGTAATTGCCAGATTAAAGCCAGGCCATGTTGAAAAACAAAATGGCTCAGTGTGCCAAATGTCGCAACAATCATGGTGTAAGCCGTAAAGCGGGTTGAGCCAATACTGTGCGTCATCATGCCGCTGCCTAAGGTAAACACCGCAAAAATAACCGCACTGCCCAGCACTAAAAGTGAGCCCCAACTAATTGACCTGCTGGCAAAATTCATTTGCTCGATAAACACCAAAATCATCCCTACGTAACTGAGTGCTAACGCAAAAAGCACATGCCTATTAATGCGACGACGATGAAACAGTGCCGAAAAGATCACCACAAAAGTCGGGTATAAAAACAAAATAACCCGCTCTAATCCGGCAGAAATAAACTGTAATCCTTGAAAATCCAGCCAACTAGACACGTAATAGCCCATCAAACCCAGCAAAAAAATACTGATATACTGGCGATTGTGCATAGACTGCGGGCGTTTGACTTGGTTATACCAAATCGCTGTCACTATAAAAAACGGCAATGAAAACAACATCCGCAAAGCCATTAATGTAATCGCATCAACTGACGAGCTGTTGATATAAGCCAGTTTAATCAAAATGGCTTTAGCAGAAAAACCAAACGCGCCGAGTAGCACTAAGCCAAAACCGCTCCAGAATTGCCGTTTATCCGTTGACTGAAACATTAAGACTGAACTCGAATTTGGCAGGCATAGATTAAATCCCTCAATGCCGATTCTTGTGCCATGATAGAACGGCATAATCGAAATTGTTGCCGGGCACGACGAAGATTTTGTTCCGCATCAGTGACTTTAAAATAGTGATTGCCAGCCAGATAATCCGTATAAAAGCGTAGCCCCAACTCAAACGGAATCAGTTGAATCGCCGCGTACAGAAAATCATATTCAGCCATCGTAAAAAAATCAGCCGTTTCTGCTAAATAATGACTCAAAATAACCTCACACAACGGTAAATCAAACCCGTCATCGGCAACGCGATGACAACACGAGCGCAGACAATCGCCAATATCATAATGCAGCAGTCCTGGCTTGACCGTATCAAGGTCAATCAAACTCACAATCACCGGTTCGTGTTGATGAAACAAGAAATTATTGAGCTTAGGATCGCCATGAATCACCCGTATGGGTAACAAGCCTTGGTGCTTAGCCTGCTCCAGCACCTCGGCAAGTGCTTCGTGTTGTTCAATAAATGCTGCACAATCGCGGTCGGTGTTTGCCGATTGCTTGGCAATAACGTAATAGTGCGCTAAATACTCAGGGGTAATATGAAAGCCTGGCAAAGTGTCGTGTAGCACAGCCGGATCAAGCGTACTGAATAATCGATGAAAATGCCCTAAAGCAAAACCCGTTTGCTCGGCATCGGCAAACGATCTCAAACGCTCTAGGCTTTGAGTAGGCTCGATATACTGTTGCGCTCGCCAGATAGCCTCTTCATCGTCTTGGTAATAAGGCTCGCCGGCTTGCGTGTCGATCAATACCGGAATTTGTAAACGAATAGTGGATTGCTGTTGCAAATGCAGCTGCATTTTCAACCCATTTTCCATAATCCAATGTGGTTTGGGGAAAACGCTGGCATTAATGCGTTGCAGCACAAACGGAGTCGTATCGGTAGTCACTAGATAGGTATCATTAATCAAGCCATTGCCTAAAGGCGTCATGGCTTTGATGACTGAAGTAAACTGATTGGCAATAGAAATAAGTGAATTCATAGACACATAAAAAAGCAGCAATTCTCATTATGGACTATTTTGTTAAATCAATTACTTATGATCAAACAAAACAAAAACAAGTCGATTGTTCAATAAATTTTATGTTCGTCACGCAGGTTTTCGCTACAAAACATAAGATTTATTGGATGCCAACCGCTTTGTACGCCATTTGTTCGCAAGTGTTGCCAGAATAATAGCGTTAATATCGGATAAAAATTTATTTAATTTATTGAAATATAAAGCAATAGCCATAATGAGAATTGCCGATAAAAAAGCGGCCAGTTGGCTGGACGAGGGATAATATGATACTCCCCCATATTTCTATAGTCAGGACAATTTTAAACACAGCAAAGAATAAATGGGAATGGATTGAGTCAGTTCCTCATATAAAAACACTAGCAGAGTCTAAGTTGCGCATACGTTGGTTAACTCATAATGAAGCTAATGCACTGTTAATAGAATTGCTCGATCATTTACGCGCAATGGCATGGTTTACTTTAGCCACCGGTTACGCTGGGATCAGATTGACATGATTAGACGGTGTGCATGAATTGCAGGTATTAGAAGAGTTGGGGGGTTGGAATGATTTGACAATGGTTTTACGCTATGCCCGTTTGTCGAGTGAACACTTACATGAGTATGCTGGAAATTTATCAGCCCGAGTATTTGAGACGAACTTTACTACATAGAAAAAATAGCTAATTAAAGAGGTATAACTATTTGATTTATTGGGGTGAACGACGGGGCTCGAACCCGCGACAACAGGAATCACAATCCTGCACTCTACCAACTGAGCTACGCTCACCATAAATGGGATATTAGAAACTTTCAGGGATTGGCGCGCTTGGCAGGACTCGAACCTGCGACCCCCAGCTTAGAAGGCTGGTGCTCTATCCGGTTGAGCTACAAGCGCAAATGGTCGGGATGGAGGGATTCGAACCCCCGACATCCTGCTCCCAAAGCAGGCGCGCTACCAAACTGCGCTACATCCCGACAACCTTCTTAGCAATCGCTTGTATTTTTGACTACGTCTGAAGAGCTGACTATATTAACGGCATGAGACGATTACGTCAATAATTTTATATGTTGTTTTTTACAATTTTGTTTTCACTAATTGATAGATTTCTTCTACTAAGGTATCTGTTCCAGCTAAAATAGCTTCTAATTCAGTGATTTTTGTTGCAGCATAATCGGTATCTTTGAGACAGCCCGTATTAACATAAACATTTAATGCTGCACTTTTTAAGCCGCTGCTTGCAGCAATTACTGCGACGCCCGCATCGCTGATTACACCAAGATTTCCTAAGTTTGCGGCTACTTGACTAAGCGCAATAAGTTCTTTACAGGCTTTTGCACAGGCTAAGGGAACTTCAGTGGCATCTTTTAAAATCGATTGAATTAATTCACTGCGTAGTGCTTTTTCCTCATCTGTTTCTTTGGGGGAGCTATAAGCACTCATTAGACGATTAAAAACGTCAATATCTGCTTTAACCATGCTTGTTAGATGTTCACGTAACATCTCTGATTGCCCGAGTAACGTTCGCATTTGTGCATCGACTTCTTCATAATTGGGCTTGCCGATGGTTAAATTACATACCATGCTGATTAAGGCTGCAGATTGTGCGCCCATCAGCGCAGCAACGCTGCCACCGCCAGGTGTTGCGTTTTTGCTGGCTAGTTCATCCAAAAACAATTGGACTGATTTATCTTTCGTTTCGCTCATAGGAAATTCGCTTTAAATTAACAATTTTTGAATGTTGACGATGAATGGGAGGCTACAATTTATCTTATAACGTTATTCTCGTCGCCAACTGGTTGAGCCATCGGGGCGATCTTCAAGAATAATTCCTTGCTGTTTTAATTCATCACGAATTTGATCCGCTAATGCCCAGTTTTTAGCTTTTTTGGCATCAATCCGCGCTTGGATTTGTTGGGCTATTTGGTCATCTGGCGACTCACCTTGTAAAAAAACATCTGCATCTTCTTGTAAAAGCCCTAGCAAACCACCTAAATGTCTAAGCGTGGCGGTAAATTTGGCGATTTTTTTAGGTTCGTCTTCTTGTTTGGCAATATTTAATTCTCTGGCTAAATCAAATAATACTGACAGGGCGACGGGCGTATTGAAATCATCGTCCATAGCTTGTTTAAAACGATGGATGATATCGCTATCCGGGTTGCTATTGACTGAACTAACGCCTCTCAGTGCGGTATAAAGGCGTGTTAAGGCAGCACCTGCGTCGTTGAGTTGTTCATCGGAATAGTTGAGCGGGCTACGATAATGGCTGGATAAGATGAAAAAGCGGATGATTTCAGGGCGATATTGCTTTAAAACCTCACGCACTGTAAAAAAATTACCCAGCGATTTGGACATTTTTTCTTCGTTGACGCGGACAAAACCGTTGTGCATCCAATAATTAACAAAAGGTTCGCCGGTTGCGCCTTCCGATTGGGCGATTTCGTTTTCATGATGCGGGAATTGTAAGTCCATGCCGCCGCCATGAATGTCAAAATGATTACCTAAGCAGCAGGTAGACATTGCCGAGCATTCAATATGCCAACCAGGACGACCTAAACCCCAAGGCGAATCCCAAGAGGGCTCGTTGACTTTAGCCATTTTCCACAAAACAAAATCCATTGGGTTTTGTTTTGCCTGATCTATATCGACACGCTCACCGGCTTGCAAATCATCCAGATTTTTACCTGAAAGAAGACCATAATTTTTAAACTTGCCAACCGAATAAAACACATCGCCATTGCTGCCTACATAAGCAAAACCTTTGGTAATCAGCATGTCAATCATGCGAATAATGTCAGCAATAGATTGTGTTGCACGCGGTTCACGATCAGGAGGTAGCACGGACAAGGCGCATTCGTCTTCGTGCATTGCGGTGATGAAACGCTCAGTCAAGGCATCGAATGGCTCACCATTTTCAAGCGCACGTTGAATAATTTTGTCATCAATATCAGTGATATTGCGGACATAGGTCAAATCATAATCGCTATAACGCAAATATCTGGCAACGGTATCAAACACCACCATGACCCGTGCGTGACCAATATGACAATAATCATAAACCGTCATCCCGCACACATACAGGCCAACTTTTCCAGCGACACGCGGTTGAAATGGTTCTTTTTTTCGAGATAGGGTGTTATAAATTTTTAACATAGCAGTTGAGTTTTCAAGGAATTTGCAGACGAGTCCTTAAGCAAAATGTGGGTTAATTTACCAAGCCAATACTTCTCTTTCAAGATAAAAACACATAGAATTGGGCATTTGCATCAACCACAAGGAAAAACCATGTTTAAATTTATGCTTGCCCTGATGCTGTTTTTAACTACAACACTCTCTTTTGCAACGGAAAATAAAATGTCTGAATCATCAACAAAAGTTAAACTAACTACCACATTGGGCGACATTATCATTGCCTTAAATTCTGAGAAGGCACCTATTTCATCGGCTAATTTTATTAATTATGTCAATGAGGGTTTTTACAACGGAACGATCTTCCATCGAGTAATTCCAGGTTTTATGGCGCAGGGCGGTGGATTCGATGTCGACTTCAATCAAAAAGCAACGAACGCGCAGATCAAAAATGAAGCGGACAATGGCTTAACCAACCAACGAGGTACTTTAGCTATGGCGCGAACAAATGTTCCCGATTCAGCTACGGCACAATTTTTCATAAATTATAAAGACAATAGTTTTTTAAATTACACCAGTCCAACAGCTAGTGGCTGGGGTTACGCGGTGTTTGGAGAGGTTATCGAAGGCATGGATGTTGTTGATGCCATGGCAAAAGCGGCAACTGGCAATCGTGGTGGCCATCAAGACGTGCCAAAAGTTGATATTGTGATTGAAAAAGCAGAAGTTATTAAATAATCTCCCAATGCTTTGCTGGAGGATAGGCATAAAATGTTTTTAAACTCCAGCAAGCCCCTACGAATAGCGCATTCATGCGCCTAACCAATCATTCCCATTGAATACAGACATCCTGTTCATATCCGATTTACATCTTGCTTTAGATAAGCCTGAAATTACTCACCGATTTCTGGAATTTTTACGCAACTATGCCATCAAAGCCAGTGCTGTTTACATATTGGGTGATTTATTTGATGCGTGGATTGGTGATGATGATTTTACGCCGCCTAACAAAATCATCCGAGCGCAACTCAAGCAATTAACCGATACCGGCGTTGCCATTTATTTACAAACGGGTAATCGTGATTTTTTGTTGGGACAAGGTTTTGTTCAAGAGACTGGCGTACGCTTGTTGGGAGACTATGCGGTGATTGATTTGTACGGTGTACCGACGTTATTAACGCATGGTGATTTACTCTGTACCGATGACATTGCCTATCAACGTTTTCGTGAGCAATCACGCCACCCAGTGTGGCAAAGCAAGATTTTATCTAAGCCCTTACTGTTACGCTTGCTCGCGGCACGTTGGTATCGTTTACGCAGTTATTTACACAAACGGCATAAAACAGCTGAAATTATGGATGTTAACCAGGATACGGTTGTTACCACCATGATGAAATACCACTGTTTACGTTTGATTCATGGACATACTCATCGTCCTGCCGTGCATGATTTTACAATTAATGGCGCAGCGGCACAGCGTTATGTGCTTGCCGCTTGGAATAAACAAGCCGGTTATGTTCTGCGCTGGAATCAGCACAGTAACCATGTGGAAGTTATTTAGGAAACAACAGACTATAAGGCGCAGACTTATTAAAAGTTGACTTTTAAGTCAAAATCATTAAATCTAGGCACTTGGTATGAATCGTCCTGTATACGAGGGGAACACACAATTCAGCCAAAAACTAATATTAGTCAAAAAAACATAATCAATATTTTGTTGTACAACAGAATATCAGGAGAAAATAATTATGAAGAAGCCTTTAAAAAGTTGGCTGCTTGCTTCAAGTGTAGCTGCTTTGTTAGCCGCACCTGCTATTTCAACCGCTAACAATGGCGTTGAAAAACTGACCCAAGACCCTGCTAACTGGGCGACTTGGGGTGGTAACTATGCAGGTACCCGTTACAGTGAATTGAATGAAATCAACGCGAGTAACGTTAAAAATCTGCAACCCGCTTGGTCTTTCTCTACAGGCGTTTTACGTGGTCATGAAGGCGGCCCGTTGGTAGTTGATGACGTTCTTTACATTCATACCCCATTCCCAAATACCGTTTACGCAATCGACCAAAAAACCCAATCCGTTATTTGGGAGTTTACGCCGACTCAAGATGCTGATGTAACTATCCCAGTTATGTGCTGCGATACGGTAAACCGTGGTTTAGCTTATGGCGACGGCAAAATCTTCTTGCAACAATCCAACACCGTTTTAACTGCTTTAGACGCTAAAACCGGTAAACGTGTCTGGAGTGTTCAAAACGGCGACCCAAAATTGGGTATGACCAATACTAACGCACCTTTGGTCGTTAAAGATAAAGTTTTAACCGGTATTTCCGGTGGTGAATTTGGTGTTCGCGGTTTCTTAGCCGCTTATGACATCAACACTGGCAAATTGGCTTGGAAAGGTTATAGCATCGGTCCAGACAAAGAAATGCTGATTGACCCAAAGAAAACAACAACTTGGAAAGATGGTAAAGTTGTTCCTGTTGGTGCCGATTCGAGTCTTAGCACTTGGGAAGGGGATCAATGGAAAATCGGCGGCGGTACAACTTGGGGTTGGACAAGCTACGATCCTAAATTAAACTTGGTTTACTACGGATCAGGCAACCCTTCAACCTGGAATCCAGTACAACGCCCAGGCGACAACAAATGGTCTATGTCATTATGGGCTCGTGATGCAGACACTGGAGCTGTAAAATGGGTTTACCAAATGACTCCACACGATGAGTGGGATTTTGACGGCATCAACGAAACTGTTTTAGTTGACCAAGAAGTTAAAGGCAAAATGCACAAAACGATCGTGCATTTTGATCGTAACGGTTTTGGTTATACCTTGGATCGTGAAACAGGCGAATTATTGGTTGCTGAGAAATTTGACAAATCTGTCAACTGGGCAACTCACGTTGACATGAACACCGGTCGTCCACAAGTTGTTTCTAAATACAGTACTGAACAAAACGGTGAAGATGTCAACACCACAGGTGCTTGCCCTGCGGCCTTAGGTTCTAAGAACCAACAACCCGTTTCTTACTCACCACAAACTGGCTTGTTCTACATCTCAGGTAACCACCTGTGTATGGACTACGAACCATTCGAAGTCTCTTATACGGCAGGTCAACCTTATGTAGGTGCGACCTTAACCATGATGCCTGCGGGTGCTGATGTTTTAACTGGCAAACCCGATGGTACAACCAACTTAGGTCAGTTCACTGCCTATGATGCTAAAACCGGCAAAATCGCGTGGTCAAACAAAGAGCAATTCTCAGTTTGGTCAGGTTCAGTGGCTACAGCTGGCGGCGTTGTTTTCTACGGAACGTTAGAAGGTTACTTGAAAGCTGTTGATGCTAAAACCGGTAAAGAATTGTACAAATTCAAAACCCCATCCGGCATCATCGGTAACGTTAATACTTGGAAATTCAACGGTAAACAATATGTTGGCGTACTTTCAGGTATCGGCGGTTGGGCAGGTATCGGTATCGCTGCGGGCTTAGACGATGGTACAGACAAATCTGGATCAGAAGGTTTAGGTGCTGTTGGTGCATACAGAAGCTTAAGCTCTTACACCAAATTGGGCGGTACGTTAACCGTATTCGCACTGCCTAACTAATCAATCGTTATTTTAGATTGATGGTTAAAGCCCTGGTTGAGCAATCTACCAGGGCTTTTTTTATTCCTAAGCGTAGTTGAGCCAATGTCTGTTTTTTTTAACTTATGGATTTTAGCGGTTTGTCTACTGATTAGTCCGCTCGTTTGCGCGGAAGACAAAGCCGGTCAAGATACCAACGCAATAGTATTGGCGGTACACGCTCAAAAAACTGCGGGTATCGAAACTATGACGCTTGAATCGGCTAATTATCGCTCTGAAATAGTCGCTTATGGCAAGGCGATTGCCACTCAAGCGGTGTTGGCATTGCATCATCAGTACTTACAAAATTTAACGGAGTATCAGCGAATTGCCGCGCGTTTTCAACAATCCGAACAAGCCATCAAACGTCAGCAAGAACTCTTTCAAGAAGGAGTTAGCGCAAAGCGAAATTTGCAAGAGCAGCAGGCGCAATGGCAATCCGATAAAGCCCAACTGAATGCGATACAGCTACAAATTCAGAGCATGAAAGAAGAAGTACAATTAAGTTGGGGGGACAAGTTGAGTGCATGGATTTTATCCGAGCAGACAAAATCATTAGCACCATTTATCAGTGGTCAACAAGTGCTACTGCAAATTACCTTGCCCAGCAATCGACAATGGCTTGAAAAAAGCGGCGCGACTATTTTTGTTGAGTCATCAGGGGCGCGTAGTAAAGCACAGCCTGCCCAAATAATTAGTGACGCACCTCAAACAGATGCTGGCAATCAGGGCAATAGCTATTTTTTTCAAACTCGTGCGGGCACAATCAAAGCGGGTATGAATCTGACCGCTTGGCTGCCTGAGCAACATCAACAACTGGGCGTTATCGTGCCCAAAACTGCGCTGGTGTGGGCAATGGATCAGGCCTTTGTATTTATCAAAACCGATGACGAAACGTTCAATCGCCGCCAGCTTAGTGATTACACGGCAACGAATGAGGGTTATTTTGTGACCAATACTGTCAGGCCAGGTGACGAGATTGTCTCCACCGGCGCTCAAATGCTGTTATCTGAAGCCTTGCGCGGACAAATTCCAGATGATGATTAAATCGTGATGTCAAACGATCAATCCGCGAGCTGGCCGTTATGAAGTATCGCTTCGTGATACTCAAATACAATCTCGGTGTCTGGTTCAATCAAATCATGATTTTTCCCCGCATAATCTAAACGTGACAGTAGATCTTTGATGACATTAATACGAGCAGCGGGTTTATCATCGGCCTTAACAACCGTCCAAGGTGCGCTAGCTTGATGTGTTTTGGCAAACATCCGATTTCGTGCATGGCTGTATTGATGCCAGTATTTTTGAGCGGATTTATCAATTGGGCTAATTTTCCATTGTTTTAACGGATCGCGTTCACGTTCCGACAGTCGTTTTTTCTGTTCATCCTTGCCAATGTCCAGATAATATTTCAGCAGCTTAATCCCTGAACGCATCAACATACTCTCATAACTGGGTACGGTTTCAAGAAATTCGCGGTATTGCTCATCCGAGCAAAATCCCATCACGTATTCAACACCAGCGCGGTTGTACCAGCTGCGATTAAATAAAACCATCTCAGAGGCTGTGGGCAGATAGGCGGTAAAGCGTTGAAAATACCAACCACTGCGATCACGGTCAGACGGCATACCCAACGCAACTACGCGGGTTTCGCGTGGACTTAGATGTTCAATAATCCGCTTGATTGTGCCATCCTTGCCGGCGGCATCCCGACCTTCAAAAATCACCAAAATACGGTCATCATGTTTGATTATATGGTTTTGTAATTTGACTAATTCAATTTGCAAATCACGTAACGTCTGTTTATAGATTTTTTTATTCAATAGCGGTTTTTTAGTCATGTCTAATTTCTGCTATTTCAAGTGAGGTGGGGTTAGGATTAAGACAGTAAGTCAACGGTACGAGAGGAGGATAAACAATTACAAAAAAATAAGTGGCGAGTATAAGGAAATGGTTTTAATAAAACAATCACATAAATAATTTACCATCAAGCCCATTCTCTGTTTTGTTAACCGTCATCCCTTTTATGAATCTTTCGCTACTGACGCTCAATCTCCACACCTATCAGGAACATCCTTATCATTGTTGTTTCGAGACCATGCATCAACATGAACGTGAGGTCAATATTATTGCTGATGCCATTGCCCATTTAGGGATTGATGTGATTTGTTTTCAGGAAGTTGGCGAGTATATGCACGACCCAATAAGTACGCCCTATGGCGAATCGCCCTCCAATATGGCATTTCGAATTTGTACCAAACTGCGTCAGCGTGGATTGTGGTATCACATTCATCAGGATTGGAGTCATATTGGCTTTCAACGCTGGCGAGAAGGGAGCGCGATTTTAAGCCGCTATCCTATGCAGCATAATTATTCCGCTTATGTGTCTCTTGATCATCGTAAAGACAATTATATGTCGCGCAATATTACCGTTTCGTGCATTGATGTGCCATGGTTTGGTTTATTGCATATTGCTAACGTCCATCTAAGTTGGGCGCATCATGGTTTTTATGAGGAATTTGCCAATTTGCGTAGACTGATTCGATCACGTCAGCATTTTGGAGTCAGGGGCGATTTAATCGCGGGCGATTTCAATGCCCCTGCGGGTGATTATGCGTATCAGCATATTGTCGGTAACGGCGAATACGTGGATCAATTTTATGAATTACATCCCCACCGTTTTTATGAGCCTAGCTATCAGGGTCAAATTGATGGCTGGAAAAACTATCCGCCGAAACGCATTGACTATATCTTTAAGCGCAGTGGCAGCCCTTTGCAGATCCGATCGATGGATATTATTTTTAACAATAATTTTTATCCGATGGTCTCAGATCATTTTGGTTACTTAGCCAAATTTGATTTGTACTAATGCGCCGCATCATGATGCCACTCTGGCAGCATGACAATCGAGTTGGGATTAAAGCCTTGGTGTTTTAAGGTGTTAATGTCAGTTTTCTTTTCTAATTTGACCAAATCTACAACACTAATTGAACCATCATCCATTTGCGGCAAGTTTAAAAAACTATTTTGCACAAACGCATAATGCTCGTCGGGTGAGAACACTACATGATGAGCGCCACCCGCCGTTGGTATGGCTTTTAGTAGTTTGGGTTGTTTAGGTTGGCGAATATCAAAAATGTTTAAATAGCCAGGATTCGCGGTGGTGATATACATGCGATCATGGTTATGGTTGAAATAGATTTCTAAAGGCACACCTTGTTTGAGCGGATTAAAATCAAAGACTTGCTGAAATTTAAACGTCTTATCAGTGTTATCCCAAGTGCCTGTCCAAACCGTACCACCAAACATCGTGTTGATGTAAGCCATTGCCGGTTTTGCGCCGGGTAAAAAAACCGCTTCAACCGGTGCGACACCAGAGGGTGAGGCTTTATCTGAAAGTTTGTGCGTAGATAACACGTTGCCAGTGCTAGCTTCAATAACTGAAACAGTTTCACCTGGTGCGCCTAAATCAGCGGGTCTTACTGTGCTAGTGACAATAAGGCGGTCTATCTCGTCTTGCAAGCCAATGCCGTGTGGGTAGCTGATAAATGGACTATCTCCATGAGACTCGGGTGCGGAGATCACTTTAAGGGATTTATCGGTTTGTGCATCACCGACAATGACATTGCTTGAGCCCATACAAGTTAAATACCAGTTTTTTTGATCTTCAGAAAAAACAATATCTTCGCCGACTTGACAGTCCGGTACAGCAACGGTTTGTAAGCGATAGGGGTATTTTTTCATATCCATCACTTGCAAGGGATTGCTACCTAATGCGGTCAGATAGGCTTTACTGGCATCTTTGTTATAAAAAAGGTGATGAGCGACCAAATCAGTGGGTAAAGGGATATCGGTAAGGATTTTGCTGAAATTTTTTGATTCAGGATCAACATCGATAATGGCAATGCCCTCACGTCTGGGTGTTTGACCGGGCTTGCTTTCATAATTTAGCATAGCCAGTATTTCCGCTTGTGCTAATAATGGGCAGAGTAATAAACCGGCTAGGCCTAGCAATTTGATAGTGTGGTTTGTTTGCATCGTTGTCTCTTGGCTGTAATTTTTATTATGACGATGGGATTGGGCATTCGTTTGCAGAATGCCCGTGTTAGCGAGATTTTACGCTTCTGCCGTAATGGGGCTGATGATAGTTTTAACTTCGGCGATTGAGTTGGCTGGAAAACCGCCTTTTTCCGCATGTTCTTTAACGGTTTCTGCATCGGGTGCAATGTAAACACAATAGATTTTGTCGTTGGTGACAAAGCTCTCTAGCCATTGAATGCTAGAACCCATTTCACTAAGAATACCGCAAGATTTTTGTGAAATGCCTTGCAAGTCAGCGGCTGTTAATGCGCCTGCACCGGGAATTTCGCGTTCGATAATGTATTTTGGCATAGTATGACCTCGTTGAATGAATAATATGACCGGTCGTCTCGGTCGTAAAAAATGATACCATCAAGCTCTAAAATAATCATCCAATAAATTTTCACAGCATTGTTTAAGCGGTACAGAAGATTTTTCAATCTTCATACGCAATAGCACACCTTGCCAAGTGTTGACTAATAAATCTGCCAATTCTTCGGCGGATTTATCCGCTCTTACCGTTCCTTCCTGTTGCGCTTTTTCTAAACCGTAGCGTAATAAATCACGATATTGAATGACCGCCACTTGCAATGAAGTGCGTACAATATCGCTGGTATCGCCTAGTTCGCCCATTAAGTTGCCCAAAAGACAGCCTCCTTTAAAATCTGTTTTTTCTAATTCAATAATTAATTCGTTGAAATAGCGCGTTATTGCCGTTAAAGCATCTTGTTCGCTGTTTTGCAAGTGGGATTCTAGTTGTTCAATAAAAGGCGCAAGGTAATACTGGACAACTTCCGCACAAAAATTTTCTTTACTACCGAAATAATTATAAAAAGATCCTTTAGGTATTTGTACCGCATCGAGAATTTCTTTTAACCCAGTGCCGTGATAACCCTGTTGTGTCAACAGAGTGACGCCTTTGGCAAGTAAGTTTTCTCGATTAGCTTGTTTTTGCGACGATTGCAACATGAGAACAGTCAAATTATTTATGTAGACGAAGTGAATACGGCATATTTAGACATTATAAACGATGCTTCACCAGAAATTGTTGGCAGATACGAAGTGGCTGTCAACTCTCTTCACTAAGGAAGGGAAGAAATTTTCAAACTTATCTTGAAATTTTGTTTTTGAATCCTTGCTATTTTTATTACTACCCTCATAATCTTGCCTTTGAAATTGTGTTTAGCATTGATGGAACGCATAAAATGACAGAGATAAATAAATCAGAGGGATTAATTCCCGTTTTACCATTGAGAGATGTTGTTGTTTATCCTCACATGGTGATCCCTTTATTCGTAGGTAGAGAGCGTTCAATAGACGCACTCGATGCCGCGATGCGTGACAGCAAGCAAGTTTTATTGGTTGCCCAAAAAGAGGCAGAAATCGATGAGCCCGAGTTTGTTGACCTTTACCATGTGGGGACTTTAGCTAACATTCTACAATTGTTAAAACTCCCTGACGGCACCGTCAAAGTTTTAGTTGAAGGCAGTCAGCGTAGTACCGTTATTAATTACATTGAAACGGGAACGTTTTTCTCGGCACAAATTAAACCTCAAGAAGATAGTCTGAATTTGTCCGAGCAAGCGCAAGATGTCTTACAGCGCACCGCAATCAGTTCCTTTGAACAATATGTTAAGCTGAATAACAAAATTCCTCCCGAAGTATTGACCTCGTTAGCTGGTATTGATGATTTGAGTCGTCTTGCTGATACGATGGCTGCTCATATGAGCTTGCGTGTTTTTGAAAAACAAAAAGTACTCGAAAATGCAGATATTGAAAACCGTCTGGAAAACTTGATGACGCTAATGGAGGGCGAGGTCGATATTCTGGAAATGGAAAAGAAAATTCGGGTTCGAGTTAAACAGCAAATGGAGAAAAACCAGCGCGAGTATTATCTGAATGAGCAAATGAAGGCCATTCAAAAAGAATTGGGTGATATGGATGATGTGCCTAATGAAATTGAAGAGTTGGAGAGAAAAATTGCTGAAGCCGGTATGTCTAAGGAAGCGAAGGCAAAAGCTGATGCAGAACTCAGTAAACTTAAGCTGATGTCGCCTATGTCGGCGGAAGCAACAGTGGTGCGCAATTATATTGATTGGATGGTCAGCGTGCCTTGGAAAAAGAAAACCAAAGTCCGCCATGATCTGAAAATTGCTGAGCAGGTGCTCGAAGAAGAGCATTATGGTTTAGAAAAAGTTAAAGAACGAATCCTTGAATACCTTGCTGTGCAACAACGTGTAAAACAGCTCAAAGGCCCTATTCTGTGTTTGGTAGGGCCTCCAGGTGTGGGCAAAACGTCTCTAGGCGAGTCGATTGCAAGAGCGACTAACCGTAAATATGTGCGTATGGCTTTGGGTGGCGTTCGGGATGAAGCGGAAATTCGCGGTCATCGGCGAACCTATATTGGCTCAATGCCCGGTAAAATTTTGCAAAACTTGAGTAAAGTAAAAACACGCAACCCGATGTTTTTGCTGGATGAGATTGACAAGATGGCGGCAGATTTTCGTGGTGATCCTGCATCGGCTTTACTTGAAGTCTTAGATCCAGAGCAAAATCATACGTTTGCGGATCATTATTTAGAAGTCGATTTCGATTTGTCCGATGTCATGTTTGTCGCAACAGCGAATACCATGAATATTCCACCGGCTCTTTTGGATCGGATGGAGGTCATTCGTCTTGCTGGGTATACCGAAGATGAAAAGATTAATATTGCGATACGTTATTTAATTCCTAAACAAATCAAAAATAACGGCCTTAAAGTCGGTGAAATGGAGATCACCGAGCCGGCAGTTAGAAATGTCATTCGCTATTATTCACGAGAAGCGGGGGTGCGGAGTTTAGAACGCGATATTTCTAAAATTTGTCGAAAAGTCGTTAAAGCCCAGCTGCTATTTCCAGAGACCAGTACCATTTTGATTACCGAAGAAAATTTAGGTGATTATCTAGGGGTAAGACGCTTTAACTATGGTATTGCCGAGGAACAAGACCAAATTGGTCAAGTGACTGGCTTAGCCTGGACAGAAGTGGGTGGTGAATTGCTCACCATTGAAACAGCCGTAATTCCAGGTAAAGGCAAGCACTCAGCAACCGGTAAATTAGGCGATGTCATGAAAGAGTCGATTGAAGCCGCTATGACAGTTGTTAGAAGCCGTTCAGCTATTTTAGGCATCGATCCTGAGCAATTCCAAAAAAATGATATTCATATTCATGTGCCTGAAGGTGCAACGCCCAAAGATGGGCCAAGTGCTGGTATCGGCATGTGCACAGCGATTATCTCGGCATTGACCAAGATACCTGTGCGTGCAAATGTCGCTATGACGGGAGAAATTACCCTGCGAGGTGAGGTCTTGCCTATTGGTGGATTGAAAGAAAAATTGTTAGCCGCGCATCGTGGCGGAATAACGACCGTGTTAATTCCTGCTGAAAATGAAAAAGATTTGGTAGATATCCCTCAAAATATTAAACAAAATATTGAGATTAAACCTGTTCATTGGATCGACGAGGTGCTGGCGGTTGCCTTGCAATATTTGCCTGTGCCAACTGAAAAATTAGTCCTAGATGAACCGGCCAAAAGTGAAGCGGATAGCAGCAAAGTTATCACGTCCGGCGGTGTTACCGCGCATTAACAGCCATTGCATACACCCTGTTTTTAAATCTGCTTAGTGGTAGTGACTCTTTTTAAGAGGAGCGCTAACGAAATGTTTGCGCTCCCTCTAAAATAATGAGTCGATATTAAAACTGCTGTAACTCATTCGCTATATTTGTTTTTCTGTTAGAATCGCTCCGACAGTAAAGACTTTACAGGCGATTAGTTAAAACTAATCGATAGAATACCGTCTTGAGTGTTATATAGCGTGTGGATGTCAAGCTTGACACTAGATAAGCCCTGTTGATATAAATACCGGCGTTTCCTGCATTACTTACAAGGTGGACTTAAGAGCTAATGCCTACTACACGCAACACAATAAAATAATAACTTCCTAGGGGGAAATTTAATGAATAAATCCGAACTTATCGATGCTATGGCAGACACTGCTGGGCTAACAAAAGATCAGGCAGTCGCCGCTTTAAATGCTTTTGTAAAAGTCGTAGAAAACACATTAAGCAATTCTGAGCTTGATATCAAAGAGCAAAATGTTACGTTAGTAGGCTTTGGAACGTTCTCCGTAAAAGAAAGAGCGGAAAGAAAAGGTCGTAATCCACAAACGGGTGAAGAAATTTTAATTAAATCTGCAAGAATTCCTTCATTTAAAGCTGGTAAAAGTTTAAAGGATGCTGTAAACTAATCAGCATTAGTCGGGTGCTTAGCTCAGCTGGGAGAGCATCGCCCTTACAAGGCGAGGGTCGGGGGTTCGAACCCCTCAGCACCCACCAGACTTTTTGGAGTGGTAGTTCAGTTGGTTAGAATACCGGCCTGTCACGCCGGTGGTCGCGGGTTCGAGTCCCGTCCGCTTCGCCAAAAATATAATAAAAGCCCCGAGCCACTTGGTTCGGGGCTTTTTTTTTGCATCATAAGTTGATTAAATCAGAGAGCAACCATGCTGACAACAATTAGAGAAAAGTCCCAAGGTGCATTTGCTTGGGGGATATTAATAACGATATGCGTACCTTTTGCATTATGGGGTATCAATAATTACATGGATAATGGGCAAGAAGCACCGGTAGCTTCTGTTGGCGATAAGGATTTTTTCCAGCGGGATATTAATAAAGCCTATGAGCAATATAGCCAAAGTCTTAGAGGCTTGGGGATTGATGAGCAGATTTTAAAAGCGCAAGCTTTGCAAAAACTGATCAAAGATGAGGTGTTATTACAATACGTTAATGCCAATGGCCTAACTGTGACAGATGACAACATTCGAAGCTTCATACAAACCTTAGAATATTTCCAAACAGATGGAAATTTTGATGAAAAAAAATACAAAGCCCTGTTGTCATCCCAGCGTCTTTCATCGAGTGAATTTATTAGCCGAATCAAAAATGCCTTAGTTATGGAACAGTTCCAGCACAGCATTATGGATTCAGCAATTGCTACACCATTTGATATAGAAAGTTTTTTTAAAATTCAAAATCAGCAACGTGACATTGAATATGTCACTCTCCCTTTAAAATCGCCTGCTGAACCACTGAAAGAAGAAGAGATTACAGCATATTACCAGCAGCATCAGGACTTATATCAATCTCCTGAACAGGTATCTATTGATTACCTTGAGTTATCACTCGCTGATATTGCTAATAAAATCACCGTGACAGAAGACAAGTTAAAAGCCTTCTATGAAGAACAAAAAGATCAATATACAACGCCTGAACGCCGAAAAATAAGTCATATCTTATTTACCATCAATGATAAAACACCCGCTAACATTGCTTTGGAGAAAGCTCAGAAAGCCAAGCAGGCATTGGTGACTAAAAATTTTGCCGCTTTAGCAAGCGAAGTTTCTGACGACAAAATGACCGCTAAAACGGGAGGTGACCTTGGGCTATTTACAGCGGGTGTTATGGAAAAAGCTTTTGAAGATGCGGCTAAAACGTTACAGCAAGGCGATGTCTCTGAACCAGTGAAATCATCGTTTGGCTACCACCTGATTAAAGTCACCGAACTTGTTGCAGGCAAAACTAAGCCGTTTGATGTGGTTAAAGATGAAGTGACTAAAGCATATCAAAAGTCGCAAGCCGATAATGGCTTTTATGAAGCGGGTGAAAAATTGGCAGAATTAAGCTATCAAAATCCTGACAATCTGCAAGTAGCTGCTGACGCGCTAAGTATCAGCATAAAAAAATCCGCCTTATTTAACAAGGATAAAGGTGATGGGATTACATCAGAAGACAAAGTTCGCAGTGCCGCTTTTTCCGAAGAAGTGCTTCAAGGCAACAATAGTGCACCGATAGAATTAGGTACGGATCGCTTAATTGTTTTGCGTATGCAAGAGCATAAGCCCGCAGCACCTTTAGAGCTAAATTTAGTAAAAAAAGCTATCCAAGCCACATTATTAAGTGAAAAAGCTAAACTAATCGCCGTTGAAAAAGCCAAAGAGATTAAATCGCGCTTACAGTCAGGGGAAAAACTACAAGCCTTAGCCGCAGAAAACAAACTGGAGATTAAAGCACTAAAAGCTGTGATGCGTAGAAATACAGAAATTCCATCTCAGGTGCTAGAAGCCTTATTTAAAGCCGCAAAACCTGTTGCAGACAAGTCCAGTATCTTCTCGATGACATTGCCTTCAGGCGAGCCCGTCGTGGTAAGCATCAATAAAGTCACTGAAGGCGTTATGACAGACAGTGACAAAAAACAAATGGAGTTAGCAAAAAAGAACATTGCCAATGCCTTTGGTCAAGCCGAATTTAATGCCGTTTTAAGCAGTCTCGAAGCCGATGCGGACATCTCTGTCAAAGAGAGCCGTGAGAAAGTCCAGGAGTAACTCATAATTTCTGAGCTGAATCTAGTTTTTAGGTAAGTGTTCAGCCCCCCAAATTATTAAGAGAGATAGCGTCATCTCGGCAGGGATGACGACTTAATGACAGTGATTTTTTGGAGGGGCTAAATAATTACTGTCTATCTAATACCGATCACAGTTTATCTGTTTCCATAATGAGAATTGCTGACTAAAAAGCCGTGCTTAAAAAAAATTCACAAACCAGTAATGCTTTATGCTTGAGTGCATAAACCGTTCTTCTTCCCCATACAGGGTGCTGGATGGGGATCGTTTTGGCTATCGCAGTTTGCCATTGCGAAGGCGTAACTAACACAATATCCATCGCTAAACGCGCTAATTGTGGATGAGCAAAAAGAATTTCACCTAAGGGTCTTGTGCCTAATTGCGCTAAATTACTATTAGCCGCTTTGATAGTTGCGGACGGAATAAGGGTTCTCGCTAGTATTAAGGGAGTATCGTGTGCTTTGAGTAAGACTTCGCGGCTTAGGCAATAGCGATTTTCTGGTTGCTGCAAGAGCTGTTGCTCAGAAATAAATGGTTTACTCCACTGCTGCCTCAACAGTTCAACCACCACCGCCTCACCATACGCATCACGCAAACGTTGCGTGAGTGAACCGGACTCATAAACCCAAGATTGTACGTCATGAGGCAGTTTATGCCGTGTACCTTGACGATTTTCACGCCAAGCCAGCTCTCGTTTTAATAACACGCTTTTCATCGTTAGATGCTCAAACCTCTGCGTAAATGTGGCGTGCCGTTAACCAGCGATTGCATAATGGAGTAATCGTTTGGGGGTAATCCGTAAAAAAAAGCTCGCCGACGTGCTGGATGCTATCTAACAACTCGGTATCTCGACTTAAATCCGCTATCTTAAATTGCATTTGTCCCGTTTGGCGCGTACCCATGACATCGCCTGGGCCGCGTAGTTGCAGGTCTTTTTCGGCAATCAAAAAACCGTCGTTGCTGTCTCTTAAAATACCTAAGCGTTGCCTAGCCGTGTCTGATAACGGAGCTTGATACATCAATACACAGTAACTGTCGCCACTGCCTCGTCCAACGCGACCGCGAAGTTGATGTAATTGCGACAAGCCTAATCGTTCTGGATTTTCGATAATCATCAAGCCCGCATTAGGCACATCAACACCGACTTCAATCACCGTCGTCGCGACCAATAAATCCAGATGATGTTGTTTGAAATCCTGCAT
Organism: uncultured Methylococcaceae bacterium; assembly: GCA_903945375.1. GTDB lineage: Bacteria > Pseudomonadota > Gammaproteobacteria > Methylococcales > Methylomonadaceae > Methylovulum. The sequence continues at coordinate 33,058 of CAJAVP010000016.1, forward strand.
GACCTTTTCTTTTTCCGAGGCTTTCATGCGGCCATGGACTAAGCCAACACGCACTGTCGGCAAGCTGAGCATTAGACGTTCAGCCGTTTGCTCGGCGGCTTGGCATTCTAAGGTTTCGGATTCTTCGATTAAGGTACACACCCAATAGGCTTGCCTTTTTTGGGCAACCCAGTGCGTAATTCTAGCGATCACGTCATCACGACGATCTGCCGGTATGACACTGGTCACCACCGGTTTTCTACCAGGTGGCAATTCATCAATAATGGAAATATCTAAATCGGAATATTGCAACATGGCTAAGGTACGTGGAATTGGCGTAGCCGTCATGACTAATTGATGCGGTCTCATATTGGGTTGCCGTGTTTTTTCTCTTAAAGCCATACGTTGATGCACGCCAAAACGATGTTGTTCATCAATAATAATCAGGCCTAGCTTGTCAAATTGTACGCGCTCTTGAAATAAGGCATGGGTGCCCATGATTAAAGAGACTGAGCCTTCAGCGAGGTCGTACAGAATGTTCTCGCGTGCTTTACCTTTGATTTGTCCGGTTAATAATGCAATGTGAATGTTGAAACCCGTAAACCACGCACAAAAATTTCGATAATGTTGCTCGGCAAGTAATTCAGTAGGCGCCATCAGTGCGACTTGATAGCCTTCAGAAATTGCCAATAAGGCGGCGTAGGCTGCCACCACCGTTTTGCCCGAGCCGACATCGCCTTGCACCAAACGCAACATCGGACGATGGCTTTTGCAATCGTTTTCGATTTCCCTAATTACGCGCTGCTGTGCGTTGGTTAGTTGAAACGGCAAAGACTGTAAGAAATGGGTCATCTCATGGGCTGAGCCTATGAACATAGGCGCTTGCCAGGCTTGGGCGGTGTGTTTTTGTTGACGTAGACTTAAATGATGAACCAGTAACTCTTCAAAAGCTAAGCGTTTTAAAGCGGGAATATCCCCGTTTTCTAACGCCGTGATACTGATGGTTTCATCTGGCGCGTGTAAGGTTTGAATTGCCTCAGCTAAACTGGGATACCCGTATTGCTGCAAAATAGTTTGGGGTATCCAATCCATTAGCACGCTCGTATTTTGTTCACACCACACTAAAGCTTGTTGAATAGCTTTACGAAGTACGCGCTGAGACAAGCCTTCTGTGAGTGGGTAAACGGGAGTCAAGTGGTTCTCTGTCAGTGCGAAGTCACTGCCAGCTACAACGGTATAATCGGGATGCACCATTTCTAAACCGGCAAAACCGTAGCGCACTTCAGCAAAAACCGTTAACCAAGTGTCCGCTTTCAAAGTCTGTAATTGATTGGCGTTAAAATGGAAAAATCGTAAAAAAATAAAGCCTGTTGTATCACTTAATCGACAAACGAGGCTTTTGCGACCTCGGGGTAATATTTCAGCAAATTCGATTTTGCCACAAATGAGAGCTGTCATACCCGCTGCCAATGAACCAATGGCTTGAATGCGCGTTCGATCTTCGTAACGATGTGGCAGATGGAATAGCAAATCTTGAATCGTGCGAATACCCAATTTTTCGAGGCGGTTTGCTGTTTGAAAACCAATGCCCGTTAGTTGGGTTACCGGCAAGTTGGCGGTCGTCATGTGTTTAGCTCGGTGGGTAGGCTAAGATACACAAAACACCTGTTTTATATAGCGACACAATTTAGCACAACGGTCTTAGTCGTATGGATTAGCAAGCCGGATATTCTTGAGCAGGTAAGCGCATAATGGCGTCCATTTCTACTTCTGCACCCTTAGGTAGTGCCGCAACACCAATAGCCGCCCGTGCCGGATAAGGTGCAGAAAAATACTGCCCCATGATTTCATTGACAATGGGAAAATGCGCTAAGTCGGTCAAAAACACATTCAGTTTGACAACATCCACAAGGCTGCCACCAGCGGCACTGGCAACCGCTTGTAAATTTTCAAAAACCTGTTTAATTTGTTCTGAAATATCGCCATCGATTAGCATCATGGTGCTAGGTACTAAAGGAATTTGTCCTGAGAGATAAACCGTATTGTCGATTTTTACGGCTTGTGAATAAGTGCCTATGGCTTGAGGAGCGTGTTCAGTGTGGATAATTGTTTTAGTCATGGAGTTACCTTAGCGTTTTTTATAAAAAGTGGGCAAAAACTTGCCCGACTTATATGTCTTTAGTGCGTTGAATTACTGGGTTTTTCACCCGTAAAGTTCAGTTCAATTTTAATCCCGGCAGGATCAATGACGTTGACTTGCGTCATTTCTGGTGGCGAACGAAAATCCAGTTGATAAGGGATATTGTAACGAGCCATTGTCAATAAACAGGCATCGACATCCGTACACGTCAAGGCCACATGATTGAAAATTGTATCCGCACCGGCATAGGGCGCTTGTTCAACAACGGATACGTGAATAATCGGTTGAGCCCCGCAATATAACCAAGCCCCATCTCGTCTGGATATGGCACGTTGCCCTTTTTTTAAACCGAGAACTTGCTCATAAAACGCGACGACATCCGCCAGTTTATCCGCCGTTACGGTGATATTTATGTGGTTAATCCCTGATATTTTCATGCCTATTCAACCCGTGGCGTGTGTAATGACGATTATTCTGAAGTTGTGGTACTCGCATTTTCCAATGCGATAATGAGTTCTAAAACCGCTTGAGCATGACCTTCCGGCGTTACGCCGTACATCACTTCCGCTAAGCGGCCTTGTTTGTCGATAATAAAGCTTGAACGAAAAATAGCCATGCTTTTAACGCCTTCTTTTTCTCGCTCGCGCCAAACGCCATAATTCTCGCATAGTTCGCCGCTGGTATCAGCCAGCAGTTCAACTTTTAAGCTATATTTAGCGACAAAATCCGCATGACTGGCGCAACTATCTTTGCTTACACCGATAATCACTGTGTTTTGTTCAGCAAATTGATCAATCCGTTGAGTAAATTGATTGGCTTCAATCGTACAACCCGGTGTGTCATCTTTGGGGTAAAAGTATAACACGACATTTTTTGAACCGGCATAGTCAGCAAGGCTAATTAATTGATTATTTTGGTTTAATGAGCTAAAAAGTGGTGCAATTTGATGTTTTTCTAACATGAGAAACCTTTTATAAGTAGTTCAGTGGGTTTTTGAAAAGAAATTTTTCCAAATAACGAGTGTTTGATCGCTCACCAAGCTTAAGCCAGTCCAGAGCCTTGTGCAATCCTGTTGTTAGTTATTGCTGACTAAGCGAAAGGCGTTCCGTCAAAATGTAATTTTCAGTGACTTTACTCAAGCATGCGTAACTAATGTGATTAGCCAAACATTCATCCGGCGCGGTCACGCAAGCAACACGTAAATAATTGGGTGTATAACCAAAAGTCAAGCGCTGATCTTGATAAGCTTCGGTGTAGGCTTCCCATAATACCGGTAGTGTTTGCCCTAATTGACTTTGACAAAACTGCTGCTTCATGACACTTGCTAGGTCATGTAATTGGCGGCTACGTTGCTTTTTAATGGCTTCGGGAACGGGATTCGGTAAGCTGGCGGCTTTAGTGCCTGCTCGTGGTGAATACGAGAAAATATGTACGTGACCAAACCCCATTTGTTGAACGAAATCATAGCTCTCTTGCCACTCTTGCTGGGTTTCTCCGGGAAAGCCGACAATAATATCCGTGGTGATATTAAATTGCGGGCTGATAGCACGTAGACGCGTAACCATGCTGGCAAACTCTGCCGTTTTACAACGCCTTGCCATGCGCCGCAAAACGGCATCCGAACCGCTTTGCAAGGGTAAGTGCAAATGCGGTAGTAAGCGGGGATTTTCAAATAAAGTATAAAACTCATCTGACAACTCCCACGGCTCTAAAGAACCTAAACGCAACCGTTGAATCGACGTTTCTTTTAAGATAACTTGAATCAACTCCGTCAGTTGTGTATTGATTTCACTGCCGTAACCGCCTAAATGGACACCCGTTAAAATCACTTCATCAATACCTTGCTGATGCAGCGCGTTAATTTCATCTACAATCAAGGGAATAGGTCGACTGATTTCTTCGCCCCGTGCGACGGTTACGATACAAAAGGTGCATCGATAACGACAGCCATCTTGCACTTTAACAAAAGCGCGTTGTCGACCGCGCGTAAATAAGGATATTTCACCCGGATCGGTCGATAATTGCGGCATGACCGCCATATTGAGTTGCGCTAACGTCGTTTCAACCAGCTGATTTTTATCGCGATTACTGATTACTAAATCGACACCCAGCAAAGCGGACGCTTCTTGCTCATTGAGCGTGGCATAACAGCCACTAACAACCAGTTTGGCGTGTGGATTATCGCGATGAATACGGCGAATCAAATGGCGAGATTTTCTTGCGGCATCCTGCGTCACCGCGCAGGAGTTGATAATAACCAATTGGGCTTGTTCAATATCACGGGTGATGTGATGACCTGCGTTTTGAAACGCTTGCGCCCAAGTTTCCAATTCCGCCTCATTAAGACGGCAACCGAGTGTTTTGAGAGATACGTGCATTTATCCAAAAAATTGATAACAAATAAAAATACTGGCAACAACGCCAGCAAGGTCGGCGATTATCCCACAAGTTGCAGCATAACGAATACGCTTGATGCCTACTGAACCAAAGTAAATGGCAAGTACGTAAAAAGTGGTTTCAGTACTACCTTGCACAATACAGACGAGACGACCTACAAACGAGTCCGCACCATAGGTTTTCATTGCATCAATCATCATTGCTCTAGCGCCACTGCCACTGAAGGGTTTAATCAGTGCTGTGGGTAAGCCATCGACAAATCGGGCATCCCAACCCAGAGCTTGCACTATTTCACGAATCAACTGTGCCAGTAAATCCATTGCGCCACAGGCACGAAAAACACCAATTGCCGTCAACATGGCAACCAAATACGGAATAATCGTTATCGCCGTTTGCAGTCCTTCTTTCGCACCTTCTATAAATGCCTCATACGCATTAATCCCTTGATAAATAGCGCCACCGATAAAGCTAATAATAAGGCTAAATAAAATGCTATTACTTAAGGTTGCAGATTGTTTAAGCATTTGCTCTTGCGGTAGGGCTGTAAAATAAGCCAATAAGCTAGCAATCAAGACGGTAAAGCCAAACAAATAACTGAAAACGACTTTATCCAGTAGATTAATTCGTTGCACGATTGCAACGGCGATCAAACCCGCCATCGTCGATACATAAGTAGCTATCAAAATAGGTAAAAAAACATCGGTCGGATTAGCCGCACCCAACTGAGCACGATACGTTAAGATACTAATCGGAAATAACGTCACGCTGGAGGTGTTAATCACCAAAAACAAAATCTGTGCATTACTCGCAACGCTGGGATTAGTGTTAAGTTTTTGCAATTCTTGCATCGCCTTAATACCCAACGGTGTAGCTGCGTTATCAAGCCCTAAAGCGTTTGCGGAAATATTCATCACGATGGCGCCGATGGCGGGATGATCTTTGGGAATTTCAGGCATTAAGCGAGTAAATAAAGGTGTTAATACGCGAGTCAATAACACAATAAAACCGCTTTTTTCGCCAATTCGCATAATGCCCAACCATAACGACAACACGCCCGTCAGTCCCAGTGAAATTTCAAATGCGACTTTGGCTTGGCTGAATAAGGCCGCCATGATTGCGGCGAAAGCATCTGCTTCTCCCAGCACCCATTGCTTAATTAAGGCTAGCACAAAAGCTGATAAGAAAAAGAAAATCCAGATTGCATTTAGCATGACAGCTTGTTTAATCTCTTACAATATAGCGTGTGGGCACGAAAAGCCTGTGCCCACTCTGCTGGAATAATAACTTAATCGCAATAATTTTAGCGGAGGTCCGAATAGTTACATTTCAATAAGCTCTGGTATTTTTCTTGACTCACCCTTGCCAATTGTCAGTAAATCCCAAACTAACAAAATAAACCCAATAAAGGTCATGCCGCCAAAAAACAAACGCCAACTCATTGCGCTTTGAAATGACGGGTGATTTTGCGCGGTAAAATAGCCACCCCAGGTTGAACCCTCTACCGCACGTTCAATAAAAGATTGTTCATAACCGGCTATCAATAAGGCAATCGTCATCCCAAGTACGCCACCATTGAGCAAACCCAACGCCCATTTCCAACGCCAAGCATTCTGGCTACCTCTGCCCATCCAGACATCACCACGCCAGTGTTGAATTGCCAGATAAAAGAAGGCGATATTTATCGTCGCGTAAGCACCAAAGAACGCTAAATGACCATGCGAAGCCGACCACTGTGTCCCATGCGTATACAGGTTAATTTGTGGCAAGGTGTGCATAAAACCCCAAACGCCCGCGCCAAAAAAATTACCAAACGCTTGAGCAATAATCCAAGCCATTGCCGGATGATTGCCATTTTTAAACGCATGAGAACCCGAATCATAAACGGCATGAACCACCATTGCGACCAGCGGAATAGGCTCAAGTGCTGAGAAAAAACCGCCAATAGTCAACCAATATTCAGGCGTGCCTATCCAAAAATAATGATGCCCCAGCCCTAGAATACCTGAGCCAAACATCAAGGCAACTTCAATATATAACCAGGTCTCTACAATTTTACGTTTGACGCCTAACAGCTTCATCAGTGACCAAGCCATAATCACGCCAACCAACACTTCCCATGTGGCCTCAACCCACAAATGGATCACCCACCACCACCAATATTGATCGTGGGTGATATTGGTCATGTAAAACATACCCGCCAGATATAAACCCGCTAACGCAACCAAATCCAGCGTTAAAACGCCCGCAATACCGGACCATTTACCTTTGCTGAACGTAGCGACTACGTTATAGAAAAAGATTAGCATAACCACGACAATGCCAATATCTGCCCAGCGAGGGGCTTCAATATATTCACGACCTTCATTAATGAACCAGATACTGGAATCTTTGCCGGGCCCAATCTGTACCAGCAAATACACCAGCACGACCAGCGTAACCGCGCCAGTTAATACCCAAAAAGCGATACGACCCAACTTTAAACCGATAATCTCAGTACCACTCTCCTCTTCAAGAAACCAGTAGACACAACCGATAAAGCCATACAACATCCACACAATCATCGCGTTAATGTGTATCATGCGGTTGACACTAAAATCCAGAATTTCATACAAAAAACCGGGCACGATAAATTGTGTCGCTGCCAACAAGCCAAACAAAATTTGTGCAAAAAACAAAATGACCGCAACGGTAAAATATTTAACCGCCAATTGTTGACCGTCCGATAAATTTGCGCTATCAAGTTGCACCCAAGCTTTGAACTGATTGAATCGCTCAGCTGATTTTTTACATAAAGCGCCCGTCTGTTGCATAACTCCATTTAATCCACTTGTCTTCATGCTTATTCCTCCGCATTGATGGTTTTAAAATTATAGGGAAAGCCATTGGTGTCAATACTCGACATCCATTTTAAAAAAGCAACAATGCCTTTAGCTTCTTGTTCAGTAATTTTCAAATTTGGCATTTTCCGATTACTACCAAAGGTACGGGCATTTTTTTCAGGATCCATTAAAAACTTCACCATCATCTCTTCACGCATTTCTTTGGAAATCCACCCCTTATCCAGCCAAGCTTTAGTTAAATCAGGGGCGTAATAAGCGCCATTGCCCAATAAGGTATGGCAATTCATACAATTCTTAGCTTGCGTGGTTTTTTTACCCAGATCGACTAATTGCAGGGCTTCTTCTTCGGTATATTCTTTACCGAATAAAAACTCATTGTCACCAATAACCGGCATCGATTTATGCAAGGCTTGGTCATATTGATAGTCAATTTTTTTATTAATCACACTATAACTGGGCACACGTTTGCCACCCGCTCGAGTCTGACTTAAAGAATCGAAGGTCAACACGACTAAAATCAAAAATGATCCCGCCGTTACCCAGATCGCCGTTTTTTTCCAGAATGATTCCGAAGCCCATAAGGGTGTTTCACTCATAGTTTTTCCTCTGTTGTTGAAGTTAAATTATCGGTATGTGTGTTAACGCACAGATGCCAGATACCCATTGGTGCAAAAAAATAGCCAATCACCATCACGAAGGAAATGATCAGCCAATAACCTTGAAATTGTGCCGCTCGTGTCAACTCAACCACTGAGAGCATTAACACAATATAAGAGACATAAGCGGCAAATCGAATACGAAAATTTGAGCTCACTTTAGACCATGCAAACAGTAATGCGTAACTGGCACCTGACAGTATGATTAAAGCGGACGAAAAAAATGTGATAAAAAAATCTTGTAACGCGACGGGTTGAATCATGATGCTTAATCTGAAGGTCTAGGGTTGGAATATTGAAAATCAGCGTCTTCGAACCACTTGATAGGGGCGAGCGAGATAACCCAGCGGCACACTCCAGACATGAACCAATCGGCTGAAGGGAAAAATCAAAAACAAGGTCATACCCAAAAACAAATGTAATTTAAAAATGATGCCAATACCCTCGATTTGATCAGCGGCCCCGCTGCGGAACGTAACAATACGTTGCGCCCAGTCCGACAATAGCAACATGTTTGCCCCGTCATAATGGTAAAGCGAGATAGGTAAGGTCAATAAACCTAACACCAACTGCACACCAATCAGCAACAGAATAAAAATATCCATACGACTACTGGTTTTGCGAATGCGAACATCAGTTAAGCGGCGGCGTATCAGTATGTAAATACCTTTGAAACAAATCCCACCAAAGATACCGCCCGCAATCACCGCCAGCACTTGTTTGGCTGAAGTTGATAGACCTAAACTGTGATACAGTTCAGGCGGCGTCAACAATCCCACAAAATGCCCGACAAACAACAACAAAATACCGATATGGAATAAATTGCTGCCCAAGCGTAAGTCTTTCGCCCGCAACAATTGACTCGACCCTGTTCGCCAACTGTATTGGTCACGGTCATACCGAGCAATGCTGCCAATGATAAACACACTCATCACTATGTATGGGTAATAACCAAACAATAATGTATTGAAATAGCTCATGATTTGACTCCTTTAAAGAGAACGGTTTTGTGATTGCTGATACTGGCTGCTCCGCATAATAGTGACAGGACTCGACTCGGCCTGAGTCTGACAAGTCTCCCCTGCCCCCATAAAGCTAACCGCTTCTTCTGCCCATATTTCATCCATGTGTAATAAAGTTTCATCTGGAGACTCCGTAGCGGCTTGTTGACGAATTTCACTGATTCCATCAGGTTCTCCAACCAGACCTTCCAGTGCCTCAAAAATGGCGTGAAACGCACTACCCCTTTCCGCTAAACGTGCACCCAGCAAACTGAAAACTGGCATAGCATCGTGTAGTAACTGAATAGCATCCTCTGCCTCTTGCTGCGACAGAAATTCCAAAAATAAGGGGATGTAATCCGGCAATTCCTGGGTGGATAACTCAAAACCATGCCTCTCATACCGCTGTAATAAATTGACCATCGCCTGCCCTCGGTCGCGTGATTCGCCATGGACATGCTCAAAAATATGCAGCGATAAAAACCGTCCTCGATCAAATAACGCCACATACTGTGCTTGCAAATCTAACAAATCGGCATCGCGATAGCTGTTTATCCGTGCCAGCAATGATTTTTTGTGGGCTTCCGACAGCCTGTTTTCCTGTTTAATAACGGCAATCATGTCGTCCAGTGCTGCCAACATATCGACTTCTGGATAGCTTAATAATAATGATAGGACTTTCAAGGTTAGCATCGTCTTTCCTTTACCAAGCTCTCTATTTTAATGGCTTAACGTTAACGGGGATCTTTATCGGAATCCCCCCGCCATGACGCTGAGGTTTTTTGTTACCACCGAATAAATTTGTCTCACTATTACCGGTGGAGCAACCACTGCCAAAACTAAATCCGCAACCACCCTGTTCGCCATACGCATCAAACGTAGCACTAGCATATTCACGATGACTGGTCGGGATAACAAAACGGTCTTCATAATTGGCAATTGCCATATAGCGGTACATGTCTTCAACCTGCAATTGAGTCAGATCAACGCGCTCCAAAACCGCAGTATTGACGACACCATCCACAGTTTTGCTACGCATATAAGAGCGCATCGCCAGCAGCCGTTCCAAACCCAATATAACCGGCTCTTCTTTGCCCGCGGTCAGCAAATTCGCCAAATACTGCACCGGAATACGCAACGAGCGAACATCAGGAATATCGCCGTCCATACCGATTTGCTCATTTTCAGCCGCCGATTGAATCGGCGACAAAGGTGGCACATACCAAACCATCGGCAGTGTGCGAAACTCAGAATGTAAGGGAAAAGCCACTTTCCAATCGATAGCCATTTTATAAACTGGCGATTGTTGTGCTGCGGTCAACCAAGATTCAGGAATACCGGCTGCCCGTGCTTCGGCTATCACCGCCTCATCGTTAGGATCAAGAAACACATCAAGTTGTTGGCTGTATAAATCTTGCTCGTTCTCACAACTGGCTGCGGCTTCAATACGGTCAGCGTCATACAACAACACGCCTAAATAACGAATGCGCCCGACACAGGTTTCCGAACAAACTGTTGGCTCGCCCGCTTCGATACGCGGATAACAGAACGTGCATTTCTCCGATTTTCCGGTTTCCCAGTTATAGTATATTTTTTTGTACGGACAGGCAGAAACGCACATCCGCCAGCCCCTACATTTGTCTTGATCGATTAAAACAATACCATCTTCTTCACGCTTATAAATAGAACCGCTGGGGCAAGCCGCAACACAGGTCGGATTAAGACAATGCTCGCATAAACGCGGCAAATACATCATGAAGGTGTTTTCAAATTCACCGTACATGGCTTTTTGGATATTATCGAAGTTGGTATCGCGGGAACGCGACTCAAACTCCGTACCCAAAATTTCCTCCCAATTAGGCCCGCCTTCAATTTTCTCCATGCGTTCACCGGTTATCAGTGAGCGAGGCCTAGCGGTCGGTGGTGCTTTCGAAGTCGCGGCCTGTTGTAAATGGCTGTAATCGAAATCGAAGGGTTCGTAATAATCGTCAATTTGCGGCAAATCGGGATTGGCAAAAATGTTACGCAAGATTTTATGTTTACTGCCTTGGCGCGGCTCTATCTTGCCGTTGATTTTGCGTACCCAGCCGCCATTCCATTTGTCCTGATTTTCCCACTGTTTAGGAAAGCCTATGCCCGGCTTGGTTTCGACATTGTTAAACCAAGCGTATTCGACACCTTCTCTTGACGTCCAAACGTTTTTGCAGGTGATGGAACACGTGTGGCAACCGATGCACTTGTCCAGATTCAAAACCATGCCAATTTGTGCGCGGATTTTCACACGGCCTCCTTTTTATTGACATCAGAACTGGACTCGTCCAGCCAATCGACCTTATTCATCTTGCGGATGATGATAAATTCATCGCGATTAGAACCGACCGTACCGTAATAGTTAAAGCCATAACTTTGCTGAGCATAACCGCCGATCATGTGCGTGGGCTTCAACGTCGCGCGGGTCACCGAATTATGGATACCGCCACGCCCGCCAGTAGTCTCTGCGCCCGGCATGTTGATGATTTTTTCCTGCGCGTGATACATCATGCATAGACCTTCAGGCACCCGCTGACTGACCACCGCACGCGCCACTAACGCACCATTGACATTGAAGGATTCAATCCAGTCATTATCTTTAATGCCGACTTTGGCGGCATCAATTTCACTCATCCAGACAATCGGCCCACCGCGAGACAGCGTTAACATCAATAAATTGTCCGTGTAGGTGCTGTGTATACCCCATTTCTGGTGCGGGGTGATGAAATTCAACACCAGCTCCTCATTACCATTAGGTTTTTGACCTAAAATCGGCGTAATGGAACGGGTATCAACCGGCGGTTTGTACACACACAAGGTCTCGCCAAACGCCCGCATCCAGCTATGATCTTGGTAAAACTGCTGGCGTCCCGTCAATGTGCGCCATGGAATACGCTCATGGACATTGGTATAACAGGCGTTGTAGCAAACGTGTTCCGATTCCAGACCACTCCACGTCGGTGAAGAAATAATCTTGCGTGGTTGCGCCTGGACATCATGGAAGCGAATTTTGTCATCTTCGCGCGGCAATGCCAGATGAGTATGGTCACGTCCAGTGATTTGGCTCAACGCGGCCCAAGCTTTAACCGCAACATGTCCATTAGTTTCCGGTGCCAGCATCAGAATAACTTCTGTTGCCTCAATATCCGATTCAATACGCGGCAAACCTTGACTGATGCCCTCCGCAGTAACCAAGCGGTTTAACTCCCCGAGTTGTTTGACCTCCGTTTCGGTATTCCAAGCAATGCCCTTACCACCGTTACCGATTTTGCTCAGCAGCGGCCCTAGCGCGGTGAACATTTTGTAAGTATTGGGATAATCGCGCTCTACCACTACCCAGTTGGGCATGGTTTTACCCGGAATCGGCGCACACTCGCCTTTTTTCCAGTCTTTTACCTCCAGCGCTTGCGCCAATTCTCCGGGCGTATCATGTAGCGTTGGCACAGCGACAATATCTTTTTCGACACCTAAATGCCCGACCGTCAATTCCGAAAATTTTCGTGCAAGACCTTTATAAATATCCCAGTCAGAACGCGATTCCCAAGCGGGATCAACGGCTTTGGATAAGGGGTGGATGAATGGGTGCATATCCGAGGTATTAAGGTCATTTTTCTCATACCAGGTCGCTGTCGGAAGCACAATGTCGGAGTACAAACAGGTCGTGGACATACGAAAATCCAGCGTCACCAGTAAATCCAGTTTGCCTTCAGCGGCTTGATCGTGCCAAACGACTTCAGATGGTTTTTCGCTGTACTGATCGCCGATGTCACCTAACTCTTTGCCTTGCACACCATGCTGTGTACCCAACAAATATTTTAAAAAGTATTCATGGCCTTTACCCGACGAGCCTAGCAAATTTGACCGCCAGACAAACAGATTCCTAGGAAAATTTTGTGGATTATCAGGATCTTCGCACGACATTGTTAAACTGCCGCGAGTTAAGCCCTCAACGACATAATCAACGGGATTTTTTCCGGCTTTGTCGGCATCCTTGCAAACTTGCAAGGGATTGGTTTGCAATTGCGGCGCGGAAGGCAACCAGCCCATACGTTCGGCGCGGACGTTATAATCAATCAAACTACCTTGCCAATCGACTGGGTCAGCCAGTGGGGACAGAATCTCATTGATGCTGAGTTTCTCGTAACGCCATTGACTGGTGTGACTGTAAAAAAATGAGGTGCTATTCATTTGCCGAGGCGGACGTTTCCAATCCAAACCAAATGCCAGTGGCAGCCAGCCTGTTTGCGGGCGCAGCTTTTCTTGTCCAACATAATGCGCCCAACCGCCACCCGATTTGCCGATACAACCGCACAACATCAACAGATTGATAATGCCACGGTAATTCATGTCCATGTGATACCAGTGATTAAGCCCTGCACCCAAAATCACCATTGAGCGACCTTGAGTTTTTTCGGCATTAGTCGCAAATTCGCGTGCAACGGCAATAACGTTTTGTCGCGACACGCCGGTTATTTTTTCCTGCCATGCGGGAGTGTAAGGCACATCGTCGTTATACGAGCCCGCAACATGACCGCCGCCTAAGTTACGGTCTATGCCGTAATTGGCAACCAGCAAATCAAATACGGTGGTCACTAATGCGTCCGAGCCATCCGCTAACGTGATTTTTTTGATCGGTACATGACGCCATTGAATCGCATCATGAGGCGAATGCGTGAAATGTGGATGCGTTGAGCCACCAAAATAGGGAAAGCCGACCTTGGCAACGTCATCTTTAGTATCGATCAGCGTTAAACGTAAATGCACAACCTGATTATCAACAGTTTTTTGTTCAATATTCCAGTGACCGCTCTCGCCCCAACGGAAGCCAATAGAACCGGTAGGGAGAACAATATGTCCGGTCATCTCATCGAAAGCGACAGTTTTCCAATCGGGATTATTGTCTTGACCCAGTTCGCCAGTAAAATCCGATGCTCTCAAAAATCGGTCTTGCACATAACCATCGCCCTGTTCTTTCAATAGCACTAAAAACGGCAAATCGGTATTTTCACGGACATACTGCGTGAAATAAGGGCTTTGTCGTTCGATGTGAAATTCTTTCAGAATGACATGCCCTATTGCCATCGCCAACGCCGCATCGGTGCCTTGTTTGGGATGTAACCACAGATCAGCAAATTTGCTGGCTTCGGAATAATCAGGACTGACCACTACGACTTTTGCGCCTTTATAACGTGCTTCAGTCATAAAATGCGCGTCAGGGGTGCGAGTTTGCGGGACATTAGAGCCCCACATCATAATAAAACCGGCGTTATACCAATCAGCAGATTCGGGCACATCCGTTTGCTCGCCCCACGTTTGTGGCGACGCTGGCGGCAAATCGCAATACCAGTCATAAAAACTCATGCTCACGCCACCGATTAAGGACAGATAGCGGCTACCGGCTGCATAAGACACCATCGACATCGCCGGAATCGGTGAAAAACCAATAATACGGTCAGGGCCGAAAGTTTTTGCCGTGTAAATATTAGCGGCAGCAATGATCTCATTCACTTCCTCCCAGCTGGCGCGAACCATACCGCCTAAACCGCGCTGGGATTTATAGGTCGTGCTTTTTATGGGGTCTTCAACAATCGAGCCCCACGCGTCAACCGGCGACAAGGTTTGCCGTGCTTCACGCCATAATCTGACTAACTGCACTCTGACGAGTGGGTATTTAAGCCGGTTTGCGCTGTACAAATACCACGAATAACTCGCGCCGCGCGGGCAGCCTCGCGGTTCATGATTCGGTAAATCAGGGCGAGTGCGCGGATAATCAGTTTGCTGAGTTTCCCAGGTTACTAGGCCGTTTTTAACGTAAATCTTCCAACTGCAAGAACCCGTACAATTCACACCATGCGTGGAACGCACAATTTTGTCGTGTTGCCAACGTGACCGGTAACTGTTCTCCCAGCTTCGGTCTTCATTGCTTACGATTCCGTGATTACCGGAAAAGGTGTCTACTTTTTTCTTGAAAAACAACAAGCGGTCGAGAAAATGGCTCATTAGATTTACCTATGTTTTAAGCTCATTCCCAGATTTAGGAATGAGAAGGGGGATTACAGCGTTTTCAATTTCTGTTGATGATGACCGAAGCTGTTTTATTTCAATAGCTAAAGCCATCTAACTCCAACACAAGCTTGCCGACGCCTCTGCAATCGCAGTAACAATCAACACGGCATCGGCGCGTTTTTACGCGCGTAATTCCACCAAGTAATCGCGATACAAGCGACATAAAAACCGATAAAACAATACAAGGCTGCATCCGGACTACCCGTTAAACTGATTGCTGTGCCGTAACTTTTGGGGATAAAAAATGCGCCATACGCAGCAATTGCAGAACTAAAGCCCAGCACGGCTGCCGCTTCTTTAGCGGCGTCTTTTCTTGCTTGTGCCTGTACTTCTGTCGATTGCCCCTTAACTACACATAAACGCTCGGTCATAAAAATCACCGGAATCATACGGAAAGTCGAACCATTGCCCACACCGGTGGTGATAAACAACAGCATAAACATCGTCAGAAAGCCCCAGAAATCCCCCGTGCTGTCAGCAGTCGGCATAAAATGCAGTACCCCAAAAACCGCCGCGATCATGATGACAAAATTCCACAGGGTAACCTGGGCGCCGCCTAGCCTATCCGCCAACCAACCGCCAACCGGTCGTATCAACGCACCGACTAATGGTCCTAAAAAAGCGTATTGAGTAGGATTGACCTCAGGGAACAGAATTTTAATCAGCATTGGGAAACCGGCTGAATAGCCGATAAATGAACCGAAAGTACCGGTATAGAGCCAGCACATCAGCCAATTGTGTTTGCGTTTAAATATGATGGATTGCTCTTTAAACGAGGCTTTAGCCGAAGCAATATCGTTCATACCAAACCAAGCGGCAATGCTGGTCACAATAATAAAGGGAGTCCAAATAAATCCAGCATTTTGCAGCCAGATGTTTTTTGTCACCTCCGCCTTGACCCAGATTTGCGGATCGCCGCCCCACGAGCCGAACACGCTCATAGCAATCACTAACGGCACGACGAACTGCACCGTGCTGACACCTAGATTGCCCAACCCCGCATTCAATCCCAGCGCAGTACCTTTTTGAGATTGCGGATAAAAAAAGCTGATATTCGCCATGCTAGAGGCAAAATTACCACCACCAAAACCACATAATAAGGCTAATATCACCATCAAAACGTAAGGTGTATTTGGATTTTGCACAGCAAAGCCTATCCAAATGGATGGCAACAACAATGAAGCTGTGCTGAGGGTCGTCCAGCGACGACCGCCAAAAATTGGCACCATGAAGGAATAGAAAATCCGTAGGGTCGCACCGGACAAACCGGGCAATGCCGCCAACCAAAACAACTGATCGGTCGTGTATTTAAAGCCGATACTCGGCAGATTGATAACGACGACACTCCACACCATCCACACAGCGAATGACAATAACAAGGCGGGAATACTGATCCACAAGTTGCGGGTAGCAATTTTTTGACCCGTTTTTTTCCAAAACCCCGCATCTTCAGGATTCCAATCCGTCAGCACTAATGTTGACGGGTGACTTAATTCAGGTAAATAGCTTGAAATTTTTGCCAGTTCAGGAACAACACGACGCTCCATTCGAACAATAGAGAAGTGCATCCAAGCCAGTGCAATCATTACCAAAACAAACAGCAACATAAAGCAACTGCTCCAGATCCCTGTCAAATCGTTCAACATGCCAAATGTCAGCGGCAAAAGAAAACCGCCCAAGCCACCGATCATGCCGACGGCACCACCCACGGCACCCACATTATCGGGATAATAAACCGGAATATGTTTATAAACGGCGGCCTTGCCAAACGACATAAACAATCCCAGTACCGCCATCATAGAAACAAAACCGACGGGGCCAATAGCTAAACTAAAATGGATGTCGCCCTTAATGCCATGTACGACATAATCGGTTGGCGGATAAGACAGAAAAAAGCTACAAAGGGCAGCAACGATAAACGTCCAATACATAATCAGCCGTGCGCCATAGCGATCGGATAACCAGCCACCTAACGCACGAAACAAGCTGGCAAAAATGGAAAACGAGGCCGCCAACATGCCGGCTGTTTTAATATCAAAACCGTAAGCCCCCACCAGATAACGGGGTAGCCAGAGCGCTAGCGCGACAAACGCACCAAATACGCAAAAGTAGTACATGGAAAACCGCCACACCTGCATGTTTTTTAACGGTTCCAGTTGTTTCATGAAGGCAACGGGCTTAGTGCCTGCTAAGCGTCTCGCTTTCAACATTGGCTCGTCGTCCGAGCTAAACCAAAAAATCGCTGCCATTAATAGGAGTGCCGCACCCCAGATTTGCGCCACAGCATGCCAACCCAAGGCCACCATCACAAAAGGCGCAGTAAACTTAGTGACTGCCGCACCGACGTTGCCCAAACCGAAAATACCCAAAGCAGTGCCTTGTTTTTCGGTTGGAAACCAGCGTGAGGTGTAAGCAATACCCACAGCAAACGAGCCGCCTGCGATACCTATACCTAATGCGGCGACCAAATACAGCGCATACGTATCCACCGTCGTCAGCAAAAATGTCGCAATCGCCGCCGTTACCATCACCGTGGTATAAACCACACGTCCACCGTATTGATCAGTCCAAATACCTAGAATCAGTCGGATTAACGAGCCGGAAAGAATCGGCGTACCGACCAGCAAACCGAATTCAGTTTCGCTTAAACCCAAGTCTTTTTGAATTTGTATACCGATGATGGAAAAAATAGTCCATACCGCAAAACAGGTCGTAAAAGCGACGGTGCTTAAGGCAAGCGCCCGTGACTGTTGACCGATGGTGACGTTATCAACACTAGACATAATAATCCTTACTTGATTGGTGGTAACTATTCACCTCCCCCTTTGAAAAAGGGGGATTTATTTAATAAGATTTCCCCTAACCCTTTATGCCCTTTGGCTGCTCTTTTTCAAAGAGGGGGTCTGAATACTTACGATTGGTATATGTTTTGAGCGTTTACAGCGTCAGTCCGTAAGAACATACTCGCCTTAAGACACGGAGACCTGCGGTATAATGCAAAGGTAGTAGATGCAAATTCTTCACACCTACTAACAAAACATTAACCCGGTCTAAAAAGTGCTGTAACTGGTATTTGTCATCATGGGTTGAATAGCGGCGACAATCACAGTAAACCCGCGCTCACTCGTGTTAAATAACTTTTGCTCACGCCTAAAACATGTATTGAAAATACAGCTTATACTATAATTCTTTTTCTAAACACTAGCAACATGCAAATCACCAGTTATACAGACTATGCACTCAGGGTATTAATTTATCTGGCAAAATCGCCCAACAATCGAGCAACCATTGTGGAAATCGCTGATTTTTTTGATATTTCAAAAAATCATTTGGTTAAAGTCGCGCACCAACTCGGAACAAAGGGTTTTGTGACAACGGTACGCGGTAAAGGTGGCGGCTTGTCTTTACAGCGCCCTCCAGAGCAAATAGGTATTGGGGAGGTAGTACGCAGTATGGAAAAGCATTTTGACTGGGTAGAATGTTTTGATGAGGAGCGGCAACACTGTCGGTTATTACCCAATTGCCGCTTGAAACTCTTATTTGCACACGCCGGAGACACTTATTTACAAGTGCTGGACGGAGCAACCTTGTCGGATGTGATCTTAGAAGATATAGACCATATGCTGCAAAATGAATAACGACGAATCTTATGGCTTAGTCATCAAGTTGACGCGTTCCCAATTGCCGCATCTGTCGCAGTATCCATTGCTGGCGTCGGATTAAATAATTCGAGGGTTGCGTGGCTTTAAAATGAATGGGATTGGGTAGCGTTGCGGCTAGCATCGCACTTTGTGCGGGCGTTAATTGTTTGGCACTAATGCCATAATAATGTTGGCTGGCGGCTTCAATACCAAAGAGATGATCGCCAAATTCGGCAATGTTCAAATACACTTCTAATATACGAGCCTTATCCCAGAAGAGCTCTAATAATACGGTAAACCAAACTTCCAAACCTTTACGGATAAAACTTTTGGAGGGTGTTAAAAACAGATTTTTCGCAGTTTGCTGAGAAATCGTACTCGCGCCCCGCAATTGACCGCCCCGTTGAAAATGCTTAATGGACGCTAAGATGGACGTGACATCAAATCCGTAATGACTGAAAAAAAGTTGATCCTCGCCAGCAATAACCGCAAGTTTGGCATAACTCGATATATTCTCAGAACTTACCCATTGGTAATCAATGGACTTTACGCGTGGTGTGTTGAATAAGTCTTCCGCATGACGGTAGAACATAAACATGGATGTCGGTGGCGGCAACACGCGCAATAAAAGACAACTGCCAATCGACACCCAAAAAAAGAACGTTACTGCACGTCGCAGTTGCTGAAAGAAGCGGTTATAACGTCTAAGCATCATTTAAAGCGCGGAATCGCATTGGCGGCATCTCGTATGTGTTCCGCCCAACTTTTATCGCATTCTGTGCAGTCATTCAGCTTGGCAACGGTTTGCCAACCTCCTCCCAAGGCTTTATAAAGCGCAAGCATTTTGCTAGACAAAGTGGCTTGACTGCCGATTAATGCGGTCTCCGCTTGAAATAAGGCTTGTTGGCTTTGCAACACATCAATAAAGCCAGTTAGTCCTTTCTGATAACGTTCATTCGCTAACTGAACTGCCAGCCGATTGGCATCAACCGCTTGCTGTAAAGATTGCTGGCGATTTAGCTCTTTACTATGCGCCACCAACGCATCTTCAACATCTTTGAATGCGTCCAGCACGACTGACTGATACGCAAACAACGCCGCCTCAGCCTGTGCCTCTTTACTTTTAATATTGGCTTTTAGTCGTCCCCAATTAAAAATTGGCATACTGATAGACGCCGCTGTTGACCATGACTTACCGAGCGGTGTGACATCCGTCAAACGCATATTTTGTAAACCCAAAAACGCGCTTAAATTCAGTTTAGGATACAACTCCACCGTTGCCATGCCGATTGCCGCGCTACTTGCCGCCAATTGGCGTTCCGCGCGGCGAATATCGGGTCTGCGTTTTAATAACTCAGACGGCAACTCGGCAAGGGAAAAATGGGCAACCGAAGGGATTGGGCGGGCAGACGCCAAGCGCGTTGCCAGGTTATTGGGCGCTTTGCCCAGCAACACACTGAGTGTGTGAATGCCCAACTGAATATCGCGCTCGTAAACGAAACGCTGTGCTTCCGTACTTGCTAGTTGCGCTTGGGCTTGAATAACTTCCAGGCTATTGGATAAACCGGCGTGTTGTCTCACTTGCATTAAATCTGCGGTTTCCTGTTGCAAGCTCAACATCGCTTGCGTCATCGTCAGCAAGCTTTGATTGGCACGCAATTCAATATAATTTTCTGCCACCTCAGCCAATAAACTGACCCATACCGCTCGACTGCTCTCGATTTCGGCCTCTAACGTTGCATCGGCTGATTCTGCGGTGCGCTTTGAGCCGCCAAATAAATCTAACTCCCATTGTGCATCAAAACCACTTTGGAATAGGTTAATCAGTTGATTACCCACACCAAAGCCACCGCTCGCACTACCAGTTTGTGCTGATGACGAGCTATTGTTTAACCGACGACTGACATTGCTTTTAGCGGTAACGCTAGGTAATGCACCGGCAAAAATAGCCACCCGTTGCGCTCTGGCATCTTTGACACGCGCCAACGCTTGCTGCAAATCCAAATTGCTAGCAGCCGCCTCGTTGATGAGTTGATTTAAAATAGGATCATTGAATGTTTGCCACCATTGCGCGGTAAGCGTGTTAGGCTCGGCATTGGGTGGCGCAGCTTGCCAACGCTCAGGCACAGCCAGCGCAGGCGGTTGATAATCGGGCCCTACCGTACAACCCAAAACGAGCAAGCTGCCCAGTCCTAAGACAACCCAAGAACACCTCATAAGCGTGAACCGTCAGTATTATTCGGTACAGGCGCAAGCATTTTGGTTTCAATAAACACATCCATTTGTTGCCCGACATACGCCGTTAATTGACGGCGATCAAAGCTATAAAGTGCTTGCAAAACGCGCGTATCAACGCGCTCGGTAGTATCACCGGTTAATGAACGTTTAGGAACGACAAACGGTTCAACATAGGCCAGTTTTAATTCTGCTTTAAAATCACGATTCCCTCGCAAATACGCGACGGCTTTGCCGTTTTTGTCAAAACGCCAAATATCACTTTCGTCAATATCCACCCGAACATGTAGCTGATCGAGATTACCCAGTAATAACAAGGGCGTGTTGTTGGTGCCCGCTGCTGCAAACTCGCCTGGACGAATATTGACCTGTAACACCTCACCATTTATCGGAGCGCGAATGATTAAGCGATCAAGTAAACTCTTTACATTGGCGAGCCCCGCTTCCGCCTGCTGAACAAAAGCTAAGGCACTCGCTAATCGCGCCCTAGCAACAGCCAAAGCATTTCGACGTTTTAGCAATTCTTCGCCGCTAATAGCGCGACTATCGGTTACCGCCACCGCTAAGTCATTCAGCGATTTGGCATCAGCTAAACTGACATTGGCAACTTCCGCATCGGCCTGCGCTTTTTGTAAGTCCGCCTGCCGCATAGCCAATTCCGCCACGGCATCACGATCATCCAAACGAAACAGCACCGCACCGGCACTGATTTTGTCGCCAACCTTAACATTGACTTGACTCACTAATCGCGACAGCGGCGAGCCAATGGCTATATTCTGACTTTTTGCTTCAATAATCCCCGAGCCTGCGATAAATGTCTGAAAAGGCGCGGAAGCAGGCTCGGCAACTGCCGGCGCAATCGGCAGCGGCTGACTGCCTTGAATGACGTTATAAATGGCAAAAAGTAAACCAGCTACCGCAAGAATGGGTAATAAGAATGGGATTTTCATAACATTATAAAAACTAGCGGTCTAAGTGATGAGAAGTTTGATTTGAAATTTTGACAATGTGCCCATCATCCATTTCTGCAATACGGTCGGCAAAGCTAAAAATTCGTGCATCATGGGTGACAATCACTAAAACGCGATCGTGTTGTACGGCGACTTGTTTTAGCAATTCCATGACATTATGACCACTTTTATGATCTAAAGCACTGGTTGGTTCATCGCAAACAATGAGCCGAGGACTATGGACTAACGCACGAGCAATGGCGACCCGCTGCTGTTGTCCACCGGATAATTGCGCGGGCAATGATTGAGTACGCTCACCTAAACCTACTTGCGCCAAGACGTCTTTGGCTTTGCGTTCTGCCACACTGCGTTTCATACCATTAATAATCAGCGGCACAGAGACATTTTCAGCGGCATTTAATGACGGTAAGAGATTATACGCTTGAAAAACAAAGCCAATATTAACGGCTCTAAAACGTAGCTGGTCTTTATTGGACATGGACTGAAAATCTTCACCAAACAATTCACAACGCCCCGAATCTTGATTAAGAATACCGGCAATAATGGAAATTAAGGTGGTTTTGCCACAACCCGAAGGGCCGACCAGCATCATCAGCTCACCTAACGCAATGTCCAAGTCAACACCATTCAGTGCGACCACTTGCTGTCCGTCAGTTGTATAGGTTTTAACAATATTTTGGCAATGAATGGCCAGGCTCATAATTTAACTTTTGAAAACAATAGCCGGTTCAAGACGAATGACTTTAAGAATGCTGATTAAAGCGGCGATAATGCAAATTAAACCCACACCTGCACCACTAAAAACCAATAATTGCCAAGGCATTTTAAAGGCGAGAATGGTATGACGCATCGCAAACCCAAACAAGGCGGCTAAGCCCACGCCCAAGCCATAGCCAATACTACCGACCAAAACCGCTTGTAACAGAATCATCCGCAACAAACTCCCATTGCTTGCGCCCATCGCTTTTAACACGCCAAACTGACGCAGGTTTTCCAGCGTGAAATTGTAAAACGTTTGTCCGGCTATGGCGGTGCCGACGATAAAACCCAATGCGATAGTAATACCAAAATTAATGGGAATCCCCGTGTTTTTCATAAAATAATTATAGGTTAAGGTTTTAAAGCCATCTTGCGTATAAGCCGCCAGCCCTGTTGTCGCACGAATACGCTCAATTAATTCTTGTGGGTCTTGACCTGCTTTAACCTTAACCAAAACAAATGACAATAAACGACGCTCTCTAGGGGCATAACTTTTCGCCCGAGAATAGGTTGTATAAATAACGGGTTGTGACTGGAATGTCCGGGTGACTTTAGCAATACCAACAATCGTCGCGCGGTGATCATTCAACTCCAAAGAATCGCCTATTTTTAAAGGGATATTTTTACCACCTGATTCGGGCGAAGGTTTGCCCAATTTGTCTCGCGCTCCGTCAATATCCACGATAACGGCATCACTACGGCGCAAATCTGCCAATGTTCCTTCTAACATAACAGCCGGGCCGCCCACTAAAGTGGTATCATCCAGGCCAATGACATTACAGGTTTGAAACGTACCATCTGCCAGTCGTACTTTTAACAAACCTTTATACAACGGCATCGCCCATTCAACGCCAGAAATGCCACGCACCCGATACAATTCTGTTTCTTGCAGCGGCTTAATATCGTCAATAAACTGCACTTTGCTATCCATCACCCAAATATCAGGCAAGCCGACATCCGATATAAAGCTGTAAGAACGCGCCATTAGGCCGACAAAAATAGCGGGCTGCTGGGTCATAATCAAGGAAGCAAACGTTAGCCCCATAACGATACCCAAATACTTTCCTTTATCGCCCATTAACATTTTTAAAGCGATATGATTCATGGTCTGTGGCTCTCGGTGTATTGTAGTGCGGGATTGGGTTGCGATATTTTCATCAGAATCCAGTGTATAGACAATGCCATTAATTGGCAACCACTGCGTTCGTACTTGCACTTGTGCCATTATTCACTGAGCCGCATAGTTTTTAGCGAGCTAACCTTGCTTATCCAGAACGATTGCTTTTAAATACGCGCACTAAGCTTGCGATGTTCAGATCACTGAGTCACCGCGCTTAGTTTTTTACGATCCTTGACTTGAGAAATTTATATGAAAAAAATCGCTTTATTTTTTACATCCTTACTGTTCTTTTTCGTAAGCGCAGCCAATGCACATGGCCCCGTCCGTCAAAAAGCAGAAGAAGACATCACCATTAATGCACCTGCAGAAAAAGTGTGGGCAATCATTAAAAACTACGATGATATGTCTTGGCTACCTGCTATAAAAAGCACCAGTGCCGACAAAGGCAACACCAAAGGCTCAATCCGCGTATTGACCTTAAAAGACGGCGGCACGATTACCGAAGAATTGAAAAAATATGACGATAAAAATATGTCATATGCTTATAAAATCAACGAAATGAGTACCGCAAAAACCATCACCCACTCCGGTGCTGAAGAAAAAGTTCCCGTATTACCAGTCGACAACTATGCCGCCAGCATTGATTTAGAAGACAAAGGTGGCTCTACAGTTGTCTCTTGGAAAGCCGGCTATTACCGCGCTTACATGAACAACAATCCTCCTGAAGAGATGAACGAAGAAGCCGCCAATACCGCTGTCAATGCCATCTTAAAAACGGGCTTGGCAAATCTGAAAGCTTTGGCTGAAAAATAAGGCAATTGTGGCTACGTTAAACCTTCTCGCGGTTTTTTTTACCGCCATTTTTTTATCGATGCCACTGTTTGCAGCGCCCTATGCCTGTATCAGTAACCAACTAAACGACACGGTTTCGGTTATTGACACAGGCAGTCGCCGTGTTGTCCACACGGTTCAGGTGAGCGGCAAACCAGCCGGCATTGCCATTCGTACTGACGGCAAGATGTGCTATATCAGCACCCCTGAAGCACACGGCTTTGCGGTTTTAGATACCCAACAGGCCAAAATCACCCAAACAGTTAAAGTCAGTGATGGGGCATTAGGCATTGCGCTTAGTCCTGACAATCGACTGATTTTTGTCGCCGACTGGTATAACAACACCGTCGCAGTGCTCAACAGCCAATCTTTTGAATTACTCAACACCATTGCGGTCGGACAATCTCCGTCAGGCCTAGCGATTAGTCCCGATAATCATTGGCTATACGTGGCTAACCGACTGGATAATTCCGTTTCCAAAATAAATTTGCGTGACTTTACGGTGAGCAAAACCACCACCGTTGGCGAGCATCCGTTTGGTATCACCCTCGATAGCACCGGTACGCGCTTATATGTCGCTAATGTAAAAAGTGATGATGTCACTGTATTAACAACTAGCACGATGCAAACACTGGCGACCGTTAAAGTGAATATGCTGCCTTATGCCAGTGCATTGGCTTTAAACGACAGTCGATTATTTGTTACCAATCAAGATGATAGCTCCGTATCCGTAATCGATACCGTCAGCTTAAAAGAATTTGCGCTAATTCCCGTCGGTGACAAACCCGAAGGTATTAGCACTCACCCTGATGACCGTCACGTCTATGTCGCTAATTGGTTTGATAATAATGTTTCTGTCATTGATGCCAAAACATTACGCGTTATTGACACGATTAAAACCGGCGAAGGCAGTCGTGCATTTGGTCAATTTATAGCCACACATTAATTAAACAAAGGTAAGCAACATGGCAGAAACAGTCGATGAATTAACCGTCACTTATGAAGATGGCGGTATTGAAACCGTTAAGCAATTAGATAAAAAAGTGCTAACTAAAGGCGCATGGGCAACCGTCATGTACCGTTATCAAGACTGGAATCGCGCCAAAGAAGAATACGGCCCAGACAAATACACCATCCGACGTTACCAAAAACGTAATGGCGAATACCAACAAAAATCGAAGTTTAATATTTCCAGCAAAGACCAAGCAAAAAGCATTATCGCCGCATTGCAAGAATGGGTGGATTAATCAAAGGCAGGTGCTTTATGCCGCCGAATAGTCCTTACGCGTTGTTTTTCGCTCAGAGCTGATTTTAGGCGCATTCCCAAGCCCAGCTTGGGAATGCGGTAAGTGAGGCTCTAGCTTCGCGTGTCGGGAAGTTAGAGCAGCTCTCATTGTTATACACAAATCGCTATTGCGCTCTACTTGCTTAAATCTGTTTATAACACCATCTACGACTCCGGCACTCGCTAGAGCGCGATAGCGAATCCATGCCGGAATGACGATTTAACGGCAGTAATTTTTTAAGAGGGGTTTGAATAATTACGAGCAACCCAAGATGGAGCTTGGGAACGAGTTAAAATTTGTTTAGGAAAATCATACTGTTAGGCCATAATGGACACCACTGAATGCTTACCTTTAGCAACTAACACAATGCTATAAAAATGACCACAAAGATACTAGCACCAGAACAAATTCTCTGTCTAAAAAGTCAGCAATTCAGTGATACCGAACCGGGTACCTTGCTAAAGGATTTTTCTAGCCTGCTCGATTTTATCGGTTCTACTGGGATTCCGGTTTCAAAGGAAAATCATTTATTGGCTATCAAGCTGCTTCCGCAACTGAATCAATTAATGTCTAACCCATTAGATGTAAAATTGAAACGCCCCCCTGCAAAAATCTTTTCCTCACATCAATGGCCTGTATTTATTGCTGAGGGCTTCTGGTTTATCAGAAATCGTTATCGAAAAGAAAGAAGCCAAGTTAATACTGGATGAGCAGGTATTGGCCGATTGGCATTCGATGAACTCAACAGAACGCTATTTTGCATTACTTCAGGCGTGGTGGTATCGAGGAAGTCCTGAAATTATAGGAGAGCGCGAAATGGATTTCTATTTTTCTGAATGCTTGATTTTTTCTAAACGTATTATGCGGTCACCCAAACCGTATAAGTAAACTCAACGTTTCTTATTTCCGGTACACACTGGGACTTCATAATCTTGCCCTAATGGAACTGTTTGGGTTTGTTAGGATAGAATGCCGCTTTAAGTAGAGAAAACTGGCCTATCGTTAATGTTGAGCCCACCGCGTTGGGACATGCCTTATTTAGCTATCATGAGAAAATTGATAACGACCCTTCATGCGATGATGAAACTGATTGCTGGAGTTACGAGTTAAAAACACATCTTCCTACATGGGAAAAAGATTTAACTCAGCCAGTAATAAAAGAAATGCAAGACAGTGTTTTTGTTTTTAAAGTCACTCTCGCCTCAGCCTACCGTAAAATAGCTGTTCCAGGAACTACCGATCTTGATGAGTTGGCAGGCAGTATTTTAAGTGCTTTCGAATTCGATAACGATCATTTGTACGAATTCATCTATATAAACCGTAATCGAATAACCGAACGCGTTAAACATCCTTATATGCAGAGCAGTGAATTATGTACCGATGAATGTGTTGGCGGCGAATTACCATTGCACAAAGGTATGGCACTTACCTTTCATTTCGATTTTGGTGATGACTGGCGATTTCAATTGGTTGTAGAGTCGATTTCAAGCGAAAATTTTAGCTACTCAGAACCCACTGTTATCGAACGGCACGGTGAACCGGTAAAACAGTATCGGGACTGGGATGAGGAAAATTGATACGCTTAATTGACATCAAGTCTGTCAAATCAGGCGACTAACTTAAGACGGGACACCAGTAAAATCAACTTCTGAAGTGATTCTTAGAGATATCAGCTTTCTGGATATTATCACTATTCAAAAGCTCTCTAAACTGTCCCGTCTTAAGTTGGTAGCCCATGTCATTGACTTACAGGCAGGGCCTTCACGCCTTAATTTACGTTGCTGACTCTGTCCCGCTTTAGATAACGTTAGTAACTCTAACTCGCGTTGCATGTAATACATCAGACGATGTTTACACCATTTACCAACTACTTTCTCTGACTAAGAGTGCGACTAAGGCGCGAAATAAACGCTTAAGTAAACTTTCGGGTGGCGTTTCGACACTAACTCTACCACGAATACTAAGCGTCTTATTAGGTAAAGGAGCTTTTGTCTGAAGTAAAACGCGGTAGACTGCTTGCTCTGGGATTAAATGGTGCTGCTCATCTTCACGCGCGGCAATTTCACCGCCATAAACGGATGCCAATTCGGCTCGGCTTAATTGCCGTGTGCCGGTTTGATCTATCGTGATGATTTGCACGGGAGTTGTTGCAACATCACCGCCTTCAGGATAAAAACGTCCCTTAGCACCGAGTTGCATTAACCCTAAATCGGCTTCTTCTACGAAAGCTACCACCGTCGAATTAGGGGCTTCAACAACACCTAATGCCTCGCCCTTTGCCAACCATTCGCCAACTTGTAAGACATCCGATAAATCTCGAACATAGCCGTCGAATGTTGCATTTAAACTAAGTTTTTTCTGGCGCTCTTGCAAACCTTGTAATTCTGCTACGGCAGATTGTAGGGCTTCCATATCCATAGGATTGTGCCACGCTAGATCGAGATTGACACTTTGCGAGGATAATTGCTGAGTAATTTCCGCCAATTTTCGTTCTGCTGTTGCCAAACTAAAATCTAAATCAGGCGAGTTTAGTTGTACTAATAATTGACCAGTTTGTACTTTTTCACCTTCCTGAACTAAAACCTGCTGCACTTGTGCAGGCTCAGCGCTGTATAAGGTAAATTCCGCTTCAGTATGCAATAAACCTGACAGTAAAACCTGAGAACGCCACGGGATAAAGAGCAAAATCAGCGCAGTCATTGGCACGAGCCAAATCCATCGAGGACGTAAACTTTGCGAGGCTGAGGCGACGATTTTTCGCCAACTTAAAATTTCTTTGATTATCGGTAACACAACAAACCAACCCATTTCTACCGCAAATAAAAAAACACCCAATGCCTTAAAGAAGAAATGGTAGACCATCCACGCAATACCGGTGAATAAAATCAGCCGATAAAGCCAAGTGCCATAGGCGTAGCCCATCAAAAATCGCTGTTGGTGCTTAGTCCATTGCTCCGGTGGTGGTAATTCGCAAGCAAACAGCACTTCACGTAAACGCCAACGCGCTAAAGCAAAGGCACGTTCTTGTAAATTAGCCACATCTAACCAATCGGATAGCAAATAATAGCCATCAAAGCGCATAAACGGATTGAAATTAATACTTAAGGTCAGTAGCCAAACGCTACTTGCCAACAAATAGACCCCTGTCCGCAAAGCACCATCGGGCAATATGGCCCAAAACAAGGTAGCAACAACCGCTAACGATAATTCTGCGGCGACACCAGCGGCATCAATCATTAAACGCTGATGGCGATTAGGCAAGCGCCACGCATCGGTCACATCTGTCCATAACATCGGAAAGCCCAACATAAAGGCAACCCCCATTGAAGGAACACGACAACCGAAGTAACTGGCAGTAAAAGCATGACCTAACTCATGAACAACTTTTGAGAGCGATAACATAGCCGCTGTCGCCAACATGCCTTCTGGACTGAAAACATACATAAAGCTATGGCTAAAAATTGACCATTGTTCAGCAACCAAATAAATCGCGATTAACGCAGCGAACACCAATACAGCGACAAACGGCATCGAAAACATCCATCGAACCCATTTTAAATTTTGTTTTAAAAAACGGTTCGGACGGATTAAAGGAATGCGTAAGAATAAATAATTGTGTAGTAGCCATGTCCAAAATGGCGGTTTAGTCGCTTGCTGTTTTTTGGCCAGTAATGCGCTGGCTTCCACACCCTGCGCCTTAGTCAATTGATGATTAACCAAAAAACCAAGCACTTGCACGACTTCCTCAGCTTGCACCGTAATCGGCGTATCTTGACTGATTGACTGAGCAATCGCCGCCGCCTCCGCTAAACCCCAGCGTTGCAAACATTCAAACTCCAGCCAACCCAATCGAAAATAACGATGAACGCAAGGATCATACAGTGTCCAAGTCGGCGTTCCATCCGCCGAGCGTGGCCCTGGATAAAGACTTAAATCTTCTCGCAGTATAGGCCAAACCGTTGGCTTATTCGGTAGTTCGCTGCTTACCATGCCAACCAAGTACGCACAGTACGGATAGGTTTTCTAAGCAACCATAGCAGCAACGGACGGTGAGAGCCGTACAATTTAGCCACACCGCGATATCCCAAGCGGGGCAGTTTTTCGCTATCGGTAAACTGGGCTTTTAAACGATAAGCCATAACATTCGCTGGCGTTGGGCTTGCTCGATAACTAAAGTAACTTAAGGCCGCAGGCATCGGATGATGGGGTTCCACATTGGGAAAAAATAGTACCTCACTGCCCTCCTCCAAATAAATCAAATCCTCCATTGGCAAACGCACTTCCAATTCCACGGTTTGCGGATTAGCGACCGCCAATATTTTTTCACCCTGTGTCACAGGATGCCCCAACCAATCATTGGGATCATCAAATACCGCCACACCCGCTTTGCTCGCCGTCACTTCACAACGCTTGAGTAAGGTTTGCAAATACTCGGCCTCCGCCACTTGCTGATCCCATTTACTTTTTAACGTTGCCAGTTTTGCTTTAGCAGCCGGATCTAACATCGCTTGTTGAGTGGTTTGCAAATATTCAGTTTTAGCAATGTCTAAGGTTTCTTGTGCCACATTCAATCGACTACGCAACTGGGTCATATCGAGAGCAAACAGTTTTTGCCCAATACTCACCGATTCATTAGGTTGAATATAAAACGTTTCAATCACGCCATCCAGCGGCGCACGAACTAAATGTGGATGATGCGGAATAACTTCAGCATCTGCCAAGACCGATTGACGCACTGGCAACACCAAAACAAGCACCACAAGAGCGGCAATATATCGTTGTAACCGTTTGCCTTTAAGGGGTAAATGCCAAGTCCGTTGCGGCACATTGGCCGTCGATAAGGCTAAAGCATGACCATAAGCACTGCATAAATAAGTCAAAATATGCAACTCTGCTTCAAACCAGACGGATTCTCTAAAGAGTAATAACACAAACGATGAACCCGACGGCGATGGTAATGGCAACCATAAGCCATGTTCAGGCAACCATTCGCCCCAATCGGCGGCTAATTCATCCGATAAATCAGGAGCATTAAAAAGCGTCGTGTCCGTAGCGCGTGGATTTTTAGCAAAATGTTTTAAGGCTTCTGTTATCCATAGCGTATACGGCGCGTTTTTTTCGGGTTGTGGTACGCCAGAAACCGCTTTGATCTGTTCGGCTTGACTATCCCACAATACCGCTTGTCGATAGGGAAGTAACTCCGCTGTTTCATTGACGAGGATATAAGGCAACTCATCGAAGGACGCCGTTCTGGCACGTTGTTCAAGTTGCAATAATAAAGTCAGTTTTAATAATTGCTGATGACGTTGTTCACTCATGGGGTAATACTTAATTCAACCGCGCCGCTCATACCCGGCAATAATTCTGCCGATTTATTGACAAAACGACCATAGACTTTAATCGTTTGACTGACCGGATCGACTTTACCCCCTAAACGCACAATCTCAGCCTCATAGGATTTATTGGTTTCATCCAAAATCACCTGAAAATGCTTACCAATGGTCAATTGCAATAATGCTTTTGACGGTGCCATAAATTCAATTTCCAAAGCCTTATCATCCAAAATTTCTAGTAATGGATCACCCGCTCGCACGGTTTGATAAGCCCGTGCAATCGCCTCCGTCACTTTGCCAGAAAATGGCGCTTTGATAACACAGCGCTCTAAAACCGCATGAGCCACTTCGACATCGGCTCGCGCCTCGGCGGCTTCCGCTTTGGCAACGGCTAATTCTAAAGCACCAATCGAATGCAAGACCTCCAAACGCTGTTTAACTTCATAGGTTTTTACAGTTTTTTCTAAAGTCGCCTGCGCTTTATTTAATTGCGCTTTTTCCAGTGTACATAAAAAACTGACCAATACCTGCCCTTCATTAAAACGCTCACCATCACGCAATTTAAGCTGATTGATCCTCGCGTTCATTTCGCTGGCAATTAACGTGCTTTGCAAAGCTTTAACTTGAGCACGTAAATGCAAGTCAGCGGCAGTTTCAGCCCAAACCGGCATTCCCCATAACACGCTGACAAAACATAAAATACGATAAAAAACAGAGTGATAATTCATAATAGTAATAAAAATAAGGACTAGGGTAAAACCGTGATAGCAACATGAGATAGGTTGTTATCGTAATTGCTTTCTATGCTGTTGGTCAACGCTAAGGCGTTAGCACCAATGCCGCCGAGTTTAGTGTAACTGATGGCAATAGTCCGCGACGCACTGGCATTAACCGGCAAATCACCGAGCTTACATTCGATATAAGCACTGCTGACCTGACAATCCGCTGGCAAGTGATCGAATGTGATGTCGTTCATTTTCAGATAAAACACCACACTCGCCGCTTTGGCGGTGTCTAAGCCAGTATTATTAACCGTCGCGGTATATTTTAGTGGTTGCTTGATTGACACCTGATGTTTGGACGTTTTTAGTTTGACCGTCAAATCAGAGGTGTTAAGACCCATGACCCATGACGGACTGGTACGAACCAACCGAACAGCGAAAGCACTCTCCCAGTTAAGGCTACCGATGCCGCCGTACCTGAAATAAACATACCAAGCGTAGCCAGAACGCCCCACGTACGGCGAAGCAGACCAAAATACATCAATAGCAGAATTGGGAAACGGAATTTTATTGAGTGTCGGCAACATCCTATCGTAACTTACAATGCTAGCCAATTCATTGACGGCAGGCATCCGCCAATCACTATAACCCGCCAAGCGACTGGTTAATTTTTGTGCTGCATCAAAAGTATACTTTCCCGCTGTCCCTGTGCAGGTCGAACCTGTCCAAGCTTGACCCACCGCACAACGTTGCCACATTAAGCCGGTACGCTTGTGCAGCACCGTGCCATTCGCATAATAGCTAAATTCCGCCATCCGAGTTGCCTCACTAATAACCAACGACTGACTGGCGCGGACTAACCGCACAGCGAAAACGTAGCTCCGATAGTAGTTACTAACATAGCCGCTAAAGAAATCGACATCCCAAGCGTAACTGGCACTAGCCACATTGGGCGAAGAAGACCAAAATGCCCAAGTCGGTGTATTATCAAACACCTCACTATTTATGGCAGGATTAATAGTCCCCCGTTCCACAATCGTTTGCAATTCGGCAATATTAGGTAAGCGCCAATCGCTGTTTCCGGCGAAATCATAGCTCAGTTTTTTAGCCGCGTCATAAGTATAAGTGGTTGCCGTACCAGTACACACTGACCCCGTCCACGTTTGTCCCATCGCGCAACGCATCCACATCAGCCCTGTGATTTTATGCGTCACTGTGCCATCGTGGTTGTCAACAAAATCGCTCGTCGGTGTGGTCTGCCGGATGGGCGCGGCAAAAGCTGAGCCGATAAATAGGCTCAGGAGTAACAGTAAATAGGGCTTAGTCAGCATTGATCATTCCTGTAAGTTTAGCGTAATTGTTACGTACAGCGGTTTCTAACTCTTCCCTAGTCTGCTAGCCCACCGACTTGCAACGCCCTTAAGCTAAGCACTAATACATTAAAAATCAATATGTTGTGTATTTTATAAGTCACCCTCAGTCCCCTTTTTCAAAGGAGCGGTGAATAGTTACAACTAAATCTTGTGACTAGAGATGTTACGCTAAAAATTCCTTAACGGGGCATTCGAGCCTTATTTCGTATCGCCCCCTGTTACCGTAATCACGAAATTAGCGCCTTGTTCATCATTGAACGCACATAATGTGCCGCCCATATTATTCTCAATAATCATTTTCGACATATACAAACCAATGCCGGTGCCTTTACCTTCTGCTTTGGTTGTGAAGTAGGGGTCGTAAATTTTTTCAATGATACTATCAGGAATGCCACCACCGTTATCTTTCACGATAATCACTATCTTGTGGTTATCATCTTTTTTAACACTGATTTCAATGGTGGGCGAAACAGGCTTACGATCAATCAAAACATCTTTAGCATTATTGATCAAATTTAGCATGACTTGAGAGAACTCGCCTTCTAATCCATTAAAAATATAATTATTCTCACAACTGAGAGACACTGTAATACCGTGGTGTTTTAATTGCGCTTCCAGTAAATCAGAAGTACTTTGTATCATCTGCTTAATATTAAAAGGTTCAATATGCTTATTAGGTTTGAAAAAGTTTCTAAAATCGTCAATAGTCGATGACATTTTTTGAATCAATCGATCTGATTTTTCCATACTTGTGTTTATAAATTCGGCGTCCAGTTTATTTATTTCAAATCGTAATCTTATATTTTGTTGTACCAAACTCAACGCATTTAATGGTTGGCGCCACTGATGAGCAATAGCACCTATCATTTCACCCATAGCCGCAGAACGGGACTGATGGATTAATAAAGCCTCTTGCTGCTTACTTTTAGCAACCTCTTCCTTAATTCGGATATCCAGATTGGCATTAAGCTCGGCCAGTTCATGGGTACGTTTTAATACTTGAGCTTCGAGTTCTTTATTATAGTTTTGCAGTTGTTGTTTAGAGCGACTTAACTCATCGACCATGCGATTAAAACTATCCGACAACACCCCAATTTCATCACTGCGCTGGATCGTAGAGTGTACCGAAAAATCACCACCGGCCACTTGAGTTGCCAATTGACTTATTTGAGAGACGGGCAAGGAAATCCAGCGTGCGAAAAAATAACCCACCAACATAATGGTCAGAAAAGAAAAACCAATAATATAAAAAATCTGATAATACATATGATCGATGGATTGCTTATAGTTGTCGGTAGAAAAACCAATATGCAACCACCCCCATTCAATACCGGAAAACTTTATCGGGAACACAAAATGATAAACATGACTAAAAATATCGTACGTTAATATGTTGTGATTAATATGTTCACCTTCCAAGGCTTGCAATTCTTCATCGAGATGATCAAGCATGTGCCAGCTTTTCTGAGTGATAAAAATTTTAGTGCTTTTTTTTGGAGAAATGAGCACATAATAAATACTGGCATTATCTTTTAAAACCTCCACGTTATGTTCGACAATAAAGCCATAATCCTTGCTGATAAGGGCATCTGAACTGGCTTGCACGATTGAACGAGAAACAGTTTCTGCCTGGGTAAACATGATTTGGTCAAAGGCTTTTTTTTGCATGGGGATGACCATAACGGCAAAAAACAGGGTGATGGTCAATACTAAAACAGCAAACATCAAGAATACCCGAACAAAAATGTTACTAAAGCGCTTGATGAACATACTATTGGTTGGTGGCTAAAGGGTGAAATTCGTTAAGTGAGGCTTGCAAGTTAGCATTGTCTGAGAATGAAATTAGCGACTGAAGAGCTATCAGTTTTTGACTTTGCGTCCACGTCTGGGTATTTATCACCTCCGAAAAGTAGATCATAACTGCTCTGCCTATGATTTTTATTTGCCTGCTGTGCGTTTCAATTTTAGATAATCACTATAAAACTTCTCAAATTTATCCAACTCTTCTAGCTTACAAATACCTAACTCAGGGGTTTTGAAGACTTCTAATATTTGCTTTGCCTTAACACTGTCTTTAAGCGAGGTTAATGCCACTTTTATCAAATCATTAGAAAATGGCCAACCATGGACAAAATAACTAAAATTTCTACTTTTTATGGGGTAATAGTCAAGAATAGTTATTGTGTTTGCAATCTCTGGATTTAATTCTGTAGTCACCTCATAAGCATTTCGATAAACGACACCTGCATCGGCTTTATTAAAAAAAATATCCAGCACAATACGAGACGCCTTCTTTTGTTGTTGAACGGAGGAAACAATCTTTTGGTAACCTTTTTTAAATTGTGTTAAAAACAGCGTATCGATAAATATCTCGGCCAATTCATCGTTATCTAGCATCAAAAATTTCTTACCGCGCAAATCTTTAACGCCAGCAATTTTTTTATCGTTGCGGGCAATCAGTAAAATATCATCCCATTTTTGCCCCGCTAACATACCGGTAAAGCCATCAGTTAATTCATTTCGTTTAAAATTTTTTGCAAGCAATAACGGTGGAGCGACCACCATATCTAGTTCACCCCGCAATACGGCATCATGCATTTCTTCAACCGTGTCGAACAAAATCGCCCCAGTTTCCGTTAAATGGATATTCATTTTTTTGGATTCTTCAGCCAATAATTCTTTTGCCCAAAAATTCAACGACACCTCAATGTCACTGCGGTTGGCCATTTCAGACATGGAGTAGGAATAAAACCCCATCATCAACCGACCTTCTCTAGGCGGTTTTTCATTCGCAGGACAATGGATTATCAACAGCAACTGAGCGAATATAACAACAACTAAACCTGATAAGCGTGCGTAAGTAGTCATTTTTTATAGGGGGTTTACCAAAATAAAACTTTCTTTACATGGGGTAATCGCTGCAAATGTATTTTTGGTGAGGATATTGGTCACCGTTTCATTTGCCTGAAACCAACCGACGGTAGGCTTCATAGAATTTTTTTGTTGATAACAAGTCGACTGTGTTCGAACGCACAGCCACATCGCTTTTAAATAGTTGCAGTAATTGTTGTCCACGCGTGTACCTAGCTAATTTTAGGACTTGTGTAATGACGCTTTCACGAAACTCCAGAGGAACATCCTTATGAAAAAAACCAGCCCCTTGCGGGATGTTATCCGTGTGGGCAATGATTTGTAGTTGCTCCTCTAATTGCGGGTTTAAATCAATGGCGGTCTGATAAGCGTTATAGTAAACACAAGTAATATCGGCTTGATTAAAAAACAATTTTAAAATCAACTGATGAGTTTTTTTCTCACGAGGCATTTCCTTGAAACTCTTTTGATATCCCTGCTTGAAGGTACGCCTTGCCAGATAGTCCATATAGAGCTCCGTCATCGGGTCAGACTTCGCCAGCACTAAGCGTTTGCCGAGAAAATTTTTCAAATCTGTTTTGCCGTATTTTTTTTGTGACAAAACTAAAACTTGATCGGGGGTGCTATCGGCACGTACAAAGCGAAAACCATCGGTAAACTGTTGGGTATCAAATTGTGTTACCAAAAGTATCGAAGAGGCAACGACAAAATTAATGATGCCTTGCTGAAAATCGGTGCGCATGGCCTTGATGTCATCATACACAGTGATTGTGGTTTGGATGCCAATCTCTTTACCCAATTCTTCGGACAATAGTTTTATGGAGACTTCAAGATCTTCTTGGGAAAAATCAGGAAAAGATTTTGCGTCCAACCCAACACGCAAGCTGAGTTCGTCAAACGGATCTGACGCCTTAGCGATTAACAAGGGATAGGCTAGAAGTGATAGCAAAAAAAGAAGCACAGCAAGGTGCTTTAACTTGATCATTAGTAATCTTTAATGCGTCTGTACCGTCTGTCCAATCAAATATTCCAGACTGAGCTGGCCTATTTCTAGGGCGTAACGAGAGCGATAATGGACACCTTGGGCAAAGGTTTCAACAATTTGTGATTCAATAACATCTTTGGTTTCGACCAGTTCCTCTTGATAAGCACGTACATGTAATTGACGATTCTCGCTGGCATAAGCAACCGCTTCTTTACTGTCTTTAATTTGAGCATTGGCACTTTTAATACTTAAAAACTGTTGTTTCACTTGTAAAGCCATACCTTGATCCAGCAAGATTTGTTGGCTTTCCAATTTACGCCGCTGAGCTTTGGCTTGATTGACTTTTCCGGTGGTCAAAAAGCCATCAAATAAATTCCACTGCATACCCACACCAATAGTCCAACCATCGCGATTGGCTGTATTGCTCAACCCTGAATGATACGGGGTTTGAATATCATGTACCTCAGCCTGAAAACCAATCATCGGATAGTAACCACTACGCGCCTCGGTAATTTGGTCGTCACTTATCTGTACAGCCAGTTTTAATTGTTGGATGTCTGGATTGAAAGCTTGTGCGGATTCGACCAATTGTTGTAATTCCTGAGTTATGGGCATCGCTTCATCAGGATCAGTTAAGCTATAACGGCTATTCCATTCCTGTCCCATAGCATTGCCCAATGCTTCATGCGCTAAGTCTCTGGCATATGTTGCTTCACTTAACAGGGTACGGGTAATTGCAGTCGTGGTTTTAGTCCGAAGATAATCCGTTTTTTTGACTTTCAATGAGCCATGCTGAAACAAACGTTCAGTTAAATCTTCCAAGACCTTAAAGCGTTCTAAGGTGTCGCTGGCCAAGCGTTCCATTTGAATCGCAAACTGTGCGGCATAATAATATTTTTTAACATCACGAACGATCTCCAGATTGGTTTTACGTTGACCTTCTTGGGCAATCTGGATACCTTTTTCCGATTGTGCCAGCAGGGCTTCCCGCTTCATGCCAGTAAATAGTGGATAAGTAAGATTCAAAGACGAAGTCATCACGTCTCTGTCCAATAATTTGACATCCATATTCAGCGGGATAGGTTGAGCAAGCCCTTGTTGAATCATTTGTGCAGCCTGTGGGTTGGCTGACAATGAGGCCATAGCACCCGCAATGGTTGGGGGTAAACTAAACTGACCTTGCAAGGAGTAACTACGATCTTGGTCGGCACGCGATGCCTGCACTTGCGCCGCTAGTTGTGGCCAATAAGCAGACATGGCTTGCTGATATTGCGCCTCAGCCATCGCTAGACTGGCATCGGACACTGCCAGAGACTGATGTTTCTCCATAGCGATACGGATACAGTCTTCCAAGGTGAGTTTTTCTTGCTCACCAGCGGGCTGTGCGTTGATATCAAAAGCATTGCACAGCATCAGGGTGAAAACGAGTAGGTTAATAGCGAGAGTCATCTTATTTAAATTGATTGCGGATCTGTAGAATTTCGTCAATATTGTCCATAAACAAGTCAACGAGCTCAGGATCAAACTGGATAGCTTTATTGTTAATTATATACTCGATAATACTCTCATCGCTCCACGGTTCTTTATAAACACGCTGACTACTCAAGGCATCAAACACATCGACTAAAGCCACGATTCTAGCTTCGATGGCGATATGTTCACCCATTAAGCCCGCCGGATAACCCTTCCCGTTATAATATTCATGGTGTTCGTGAGCAATGGTGGCCGCCATTTTGATCAACGGCTTATCCAGTTTGTTAAGCAATTGAAAACCCAAATCAGCATGACCTTGTATTTGCTGATATTCGGATCTTGATAACCGGCTAGGTTTATTCAATATAGCATCGGATATGCCGATTTTACCAATATCGTGCAGAGGGGACGCTACTTTTATCATAGCGGCATATTCATCACTCA
Source organism: uncultured Methylococcaceae bacterium (assembly GCA_903945375.1). Lineage (GTDB taxonomy): Bacteria > Pseudomonadota > Gammaproteobacteria > Methylococcales > Methylomonadaceae > Methylovulum. The sequence goes on from CAJAVP010000016.1 coordinate 72,211, forward strand.
AACCATATTTACGGGCAATAAATTCTGAAATCAATGCCACCCGTTTAACATGCGAACCGGTTTCCTTGCTTCTGTTTTCTACCACTTCGCCAAGCAAATAAATCAGGTCTTTTTGATTGTCAATAATGTCTTCATTCCGTTGGATGGTCTCGCTAATATCATGGCTCAAACTCATCAGAGAGTGAATATCGCCATCCTGATTATGAATACCAACGATGATGGTACTCAGTGTGCACTTAAACCCGCCTTTCCCCTCTAATTTGATAATTCGCGAACTGAAACCTTGTTCCTGCACTTTTTTCAAAACACGATCTTTAAAATCGCCACAATCTAACAGCAGTTCAAATAAGGACTGGCCAATCAATTCATTAGGTTGATAGTTTAAGGTCGCACTGAAGTTTTTATTGACACTGATAATGATACCCTCAGTATCAATTACACATAAGGAAGTGCCTATTTCAATTGCCTGCTCATATTCATGTAGATAATGTTTTTTTTCATTTAAATCTTGTTTTAAATTAAACGATAGTCGCTCAAATTTTTCATAAATTTCGGTTACATCTACCATCAGTGCTACAAATTCATCAATTTTATTATCCGTAACAATGGCGATAACACTGGCATCAACGACATAAATAGCACCCGATTTTGTTCTTTTTTTAAGTATCCCCTGCCATTTTTTGCTCGTCAGTATAGCTTGTTTTAAATCGACAATAGTCTCTTGTTGATTATGTTCATAAATATTAAATAGATAATGCCGACCGACCAATTCCTCTTCTGAATAGCCGGATAATTCGCAAAAACGTGAGTTGACGTAAGTAATATCGCCATTGATATCCATTTTGACAACGATGGCTTTTTCATCAACCAATAGCTTATATTGTTCCAATAATTTATAACTCTGTTCTGCGGCACGCGCCAAATTCATTTGTTCGACAATATCAAGCAGTTTATATAATAGGCGTTCCACACTGATGGGCTTAGTGACGTAATGCTGTATATCCAGTTCTAATGCCCGGAATAAATACTCTACATCATTGTGGGCACTTAAAATAACAATGGGTTGGTGGGGATTGATCATTTTGATATCCGCCGCCATTGTTAATCCATTCATAATTGGCATCTGAATATCGGTAATCACAATATCAGGCTGATTTTCACGATAGAGCGCTAGACCTTCCTGTCCATTCTTAGCCACCCATAATTCAGTTACGTACAATTCTAGTATCGATTGCAGTTCTTCCCGAGTTTCCAAATCATCTTCTACGTATAAAATACGAATGCCAGCTAGATTATTAAATTTGCTATTATTCATGAGTCTCCTTTTCTTTAGACAGGTTTAAATGCCAACAAAACTGGTGTTTTCCTCTATTTTTAGCTTTATACATTGCCTCATCGGCATACTTTAACAAATGCAATGGTTGCTCACTGTCATCGGGAAAGATAGCAATACCTATACTTGCTGAAATAGTTACTGTAAAACTATTTTTGTTTATATTAAATACCAGTGCATCAAGAATGCGCTGGGCAGTGTCAGTCACCATTAATTTAGATGTGCGGTTTAATATAATAACAAACTCGTCTCCTCCTAAGCGTGCTACCGTGTCGGATTCGCGCACACATTGCCTTAATCGTTTGGCTACCTCTATGAGTACCTCATCCCCTTGTCCGTGACCAAAATGGTCATTGACCTGTTTAAAACCATCAAGATCGAGAAATAATACGGCAACATTGTCATTAAAACGCTTTGCTAAAGCCAATGCCTCATCCATTCTTTGATAAAGTAGCTTTCTATTCGCCAATTTGGTTAGAGGATCAATTTCTGCATGAATACGCAAATTATAATTTTCTTGTTCATATTTACACAGCTCTTCACTCGCTATTTTCAATTGAATTTCCAGTTTATCTTTTTCAATTTGTAACAGCGTTTCTGTTTGAGCCTTAAGTAAAGTTATATCTGTTAAAACTAAATTGATCTCATGATGTAAGGTATCGTTTCTAACAAAGCCCTCACATTTCACCCACTGAATATTCCCCTGTTGATTTTTTAGACGAAATTCACAGGCCTGCTGGTTTTGTTGATTAAGGAGTGCTTGACGGTAAAGATACAAAATATCCTGATCACTGTCCTGCACATAATGACTTAATAAGGTATTTTGCAAATCGTGCTTAGTTGTGCCCACGAGAGCCGCCAACGCGTTGTTAGCTCTGATAATGCGACCGTTGTCATCTATTGTGACATAAGTGACAGGTGAAAAATTATAGAGGTTAAGGTAGTCGTCATAGGCGGCTTGGAGTTTTTCTTGGGTTAATAACAACTCCTCATTCTGTAATTCAAGTTCGATGCGATAGACATCCAGTTCGTGGATTACTTGGTAAATGTCGCTGATGATTTCCGGTATTAAGGTATCGTTGTTAGACCCTAATAATTGATCTACCTTCTGCCGCAACGCTTTAAATTTGTCCTGTTTTTGTGTCATATAGTTGTTTATATACTCACGGCTTGCTCATTTTGAAGGCTGTTTGAACAGCAATTCTCATTATATTTAATTCTACAGAGACTTATTTTTCATATGTTCAGCAATACGGTTGCTATGCCCTTCAATAGCTATTCCTGATTAGCAAGATGATGCAGCTAATCAAGATGGCTATTGAACTCCGTATTTACTGTAATTGCAATAACAAGAATTGCAGTCCTTTATTGACGTTGACTTAAGCCAGTCACTGAGTACTATAGCCTATCCCTAAAATTCAGCTCTCTGGAAGACTGTACCAAGAACACAGTCTGACTTTTCAATCGCTATACCCATACCATCAGTTTACTTATTTACTAACCCCTAAATAAACAGCCCATGCAGTTTTTCGTAGGCTGAGCAAAGCCAAAGTCACTCAACGAGGTTATCGCTATGAATGCTCAAACGACTATGATCAAAAATTACCACCAACGCACCAAACATACGCTACAACACTATGCTAAAGGGCCAGAAACTATTGATTGGGACGATCAACCTGATCCGTTTAGGTATTTTTCCGGATGTACTCGCTATGCCTTGCCCGCTCCGGGTCAAGCCTTGTCGGTGTTATTTACCGAGTTGGATCAGCCCCAAACGATTACAGCACACGCCTTAAATCTTAAATCCGTCGGATTATTATTAGAACTATCATTTGGGCTGTCCTGTTGGAAAGGCTTCGATGCTAACCGTTGGGCACTGCGTTGCAATCCTTCTAGCGGCAATTTACACCCAACCGAAGCTTATCTCATTGCAACAAACCATCATTTTGTTCCGGCCGGAGTTTATCATTACCTGAGTTATGAGCATAGTCTGGAGCAACGTTGTCAGTTTCATGAGCCGACTACTGAGTCGGCTATTTTTATAGGTTTATCCTCTATTCACTGGCGAGAAGCCTGGAAATACGGCGAGCGAGCATTTCGTTATTGCCAACACGATATCGGTCACGCGCTGGGGGCTTTGCGTTATGCTGCGGCGAGTTTAGGCTGGTCGATAGACATTCTGTTCACGGCGGCAGATACGGACATAGCCAGCTTATTGGGCTTAAATCGGCAAACGGATTTCATACCTAAGGAACACGAATCGCCAGATGTGTTATGCCGTATCCAAATCGCGGATCATGCTCCGATGGCTTATTTAGACATAATGGCGTTAGTCGCGCAGGCGACTTGGTTTGGAACGGCGGACAGTTTACGTGCCTACCATCTTTATGACTGGCCGATTATTGATGATGCCACTTTAGCTACTGAGAAATCACTGACTCACGAAGCCCCTTGGCTAACGACGAGGCAAGACCCCTTGCCTTCTCATTGCGAAAAAACCGCCAGTCAAATTATTCGTCAACGTCGCAGTGCACAACAATTTGACGGTAAGATGTCGCCTTTAGCCCATGATAAGTTTTTCCGCATTCTCAGCGCAACTCTGCCAAATGCGCCAGCGTTCGGTTTTTGGCAAATGCCGCCTAAAGTGGATTTATTTATTTTTGTGCATCGGGTCGATGGTCTAGCCCCTGGGCTTTATGTGTTATTAAGAGAGACTAGTCGACTGCCTGCATTACAACAAGCTTGTTTGAGTTCATTTAGCTGGAATAAGCATCACGATGACTTAGCGTTTTACCAACTCTATACCGGTGATTTAAAACTCATTGCCAAAACCTTGTCTTGCCATCAGCCCATAGCAAGTGACAGTGCCTTCTCGTTGGCAATGGTTGCTGAATTTGACGCGAGTCTAGCGATAACACCATGGAAATATCGCCAATTATTTTGGGAATGCGGTCTGATTGGTCAAATACTCTATCTGGAAGCCGAAGCCGCCGAGATGCGTGGCACGGGAATTGGTTGTTATTTTGACGATAGTGTTCATGAAGTTTTAGGGCTAAAAGATGAGACGTTCCAAAGTCTTTACCACTTTACAATCGGTAAAGCACGAGAAGATCAACGTTTGCAGACTAGCCCCGCGTACGGTCATTTACAGCTCAAAAGTTCATAATTTAACAGGCCACCCAATTAAGGAGAACGTCATCTCAGCATAAATGGCAAAGATTCAGAGCACAGCGATGTGCTTAGTCTCTTTGCTATCCATGCCGGAATGACGACTTAATCGCAGTAATTTTAAAGAGGTCTGAGTAGTTACGATTAATTATCTAAGCCTAACTCAACAATCATTGGTGATAACGATTTAGTCGGCTTAACCCCCATATCTTTAAGCATTTCAGCTTGTCGAATCACATTACCACGACCACTTGTAAATTTCCCAAATGCATCATCGTAACTTTTTTGAGTTTGCTTGAGTCTATCGCCTATTTTTTCGAAATCATCCACAAAACCCACCAGCTTGTCATACAGTTCCGCACCACGTTTGGCAATATCTTGAGCATTATGAGTTTGCTGCTCTTGTCGCCACAAGTGGGCGACAGTCCGCACAACAAAAAGTAATGTACTTGGGCTCACGAGTAAGACATTTTTTGCCCATGCGTCTTGCCAAAGATTGCTATCTTGTGCAATCGCAAGCATAAAAGCCGGCTCCACTGGCACGAACATAATA
>CAJAVP010000017.1 GCA_903945375.1 uncultured Methylococcaceae bacterium
GTATCTTTGTCCTTGGTTTAGCTGTTTGTAGTTTCTCATGCGCTTCTCGTCTTTGGTCGGATTGAAAAAAGCTGAGAACTATAGCAGCTAGCCTTCTTTCAATCCGAGTATTTTCGATTGCACTTCGGAGTTGAATCCACGTAGTGTATCAATAGTGGTCGATTGCAAAAAACCGCTGTCAGGCATCACTATGTTGGCCTGGTATTTGATAATCGCCTTCTCACCGAGCTGTCTCGATAGCCCCAACGCGACACTGTTATGATCGTCATAAGTGCCATTGACAATAGCTTGCGCTAACGCCGCGTCAAGAAGCGTTGCATGATTTTCTTTACCTTGGCTTTCGCTCCAACGTTTGGAAAAAATGCTGTAAGGCATCCATTTTCCAAAACGATGCCCCGTTAACAGATAAATACCGTGCTGATCTCGGTAAAAAGAATCGATGGTTCGATACAAATATTCTGTTTGTATCAGCCAATCATTGTTTTCATATCGAACACCGCCACTGGCTATAATCAGCCGCTTATCTATCATCATTAAATCGCTAGCCAGCTGAGGATTGAGTAAAGATAAAAGATAATCAACTTGAGGCTGATGCCAGGATAACTTACCACCGAGCAAACTGGCTTTGAACTGCCAACTTTGTTTTGATAAGCGCAGGTCAAGATAGCCTAAATGCACTTTAGCTTCGTAAGTATTGTGGGGCGCATCGCTCCATGTGGTATCAAAACGGGACTCTGCCACGCCGGTACTGACGCGCAACTCCCAATCGCTAAGCATTTGATTATAGTTAAGTTCGAGACCATCGATAGAATAAGCGGTTGCTAGGTTATAGACCTCGGTCGGTGGTCTTACCCAGGTTTGTGCATAGAGTACATTACGGTATTCTGAGGAAAAATAGATCGGTAACTGCATCCGCCCCAAGCGCAGATTCAGTTTGTCGTTAATTACCCAGCGTAAATTGGCCAAGGTCAGTTCGGGCGTATAGGTGTCATCGGCGCGGTGATAACTGGTGGCTTGACCGGTTATTTGCACACTATCCGTTAAATTAGCATCTACTTGCAAACCCACATTGCTATCGATCTGGTGATCACAGCGTCGGTTTTTTCCCGGCCCATCAGGTCTTTCTTCACGCAAGAAATCGAGGGTATCTGAGCTATAACAACTGACCCCCACAGTACCAAAACCCCGCAAACTTAAGCGACCATTAGCAAGTAAATCAATCGCTAGTGTAGTCACAGGAAAGAGTGTCACGCATAAACTTAAGCAAATAACAAAATTTTTCATGGCAATTTCAGCAATATCTTAAACCCGTTAGCCTGTTGTGCTGGCAAGTAAGTCACTGTACCAGGCTGGCTTTTAATCAGAGCCATCGCTTCCGTTAAGGATAGTTGTTGCGGTGGTCTACCTTGCCCCGAAAAAACAAGTCGTGCCCAATATGCATTGACTCGCTGTGCACTCATATCGGCAACCTGCTGATAAAACATATCACGTGGTGCTTCCTCGGTGACATCGATAGGCGTAACCGATTGCCCGCCGATGTTAATTTTGTGTTTGCCAAGAAATAAGTCTGCAACTTCTTTGCGAGTCAAACTCGTCACTATCGAACTCTCCGCTGTAACAATGGCCAACGAATCATCGGCGTAGGCAAGCGGTACGACTAAAGCCGTTATTATCACTAGCGTTGTTAAAGGGGAATAAGTCATAGGGTCAAGGTTAGATTAAGGGCTTAATGGAGATAAACTCACCGATGTCTAAGAAATTCAAAGTGCTATTTCAATCTATTTATGTTCCTGCACTGAGGTATAACAACCTGTGCCACAGAGGAAGGTGTTATTACTGACATCATCTGAAAACACGCGTTAATGACAGTGAACGTTTAACGAACGGAGGAATAATTTCTCAACCATTTTTTCAAGTCATCGCCAACCATCGGCCTAGCGTACAGGAAACCCTGCGCTTCCTGACAGCCCATATTAAGCAAACAACGCGCCTGTTTTTCATCCTCAACACCTTCTGCGATAATACGCATTCCCAAGCTATGACCCAACTGAATAACTAATTCGGTAATACGCATTCCGCCTTTCTTAAGCATCATACTGTTGACAAAAGAACGATCAATTTTAATGCGATTGATGGGTAGTCTATCTAAATAAGATAATGACGAGAAGCCTGTACCAAAATCATCAATGGCGATATTAATACCCAGTCCTTGCAATTTACTGAGTGTTGTTTCTATATTCCCGTGTTCCATCATGGCAATAGACTCTGTAATCTCTAACTCCAGATATTTAGGATGCAAGCCGATTTCATCTAATAGTTTACATAAATGACTCAAAAAATCAGGTCGTCTAAATTGTACGGCGGACACATTGACCGACATTTTATCTCCCGGCAAACCTTCGGCCTTCAATTGACACATAAATATCATTGCACTACGCAACATCCAAGCTCCCATATTGACAATAAGCCCTGATTGTTCCGCCAAGCCAATAAATTGCAAAGGCGATATAAATTCCCCTGATACCGTTTGCCAGCGCATCAGCGCCTCGAATCCCAAAATTTGTCCGGTATTCATATTGACTTGCGGTTGATACATAGGAAATAAATGGCCTTGCTCAAAAGCCGATTGCAGCTCTCGCAGCAAATGCGTTTGCTCTTTGGCTTTTTTACTGACGTTCAAGTTATAAATCGCATCGCTGTTAATGCCGGATTGTTTCGCTAACTTGCGTGCAATACTGGCATCTTTAAGAACGGATTGACCATCAACTGCCGAATCACGTAGCCTAACCGTGCCTGTACTAAAGGGAATCACATGTTCCATCCCGTCAATGTGGAAGGGGCGTTCCATAATACGGCGAATTCTCTCCGAGTTGATATCGGTTGTTTTACCTAACACACCAAAACTATCGCCGGCTATTCGTGCAATAAAACTCTCTTGCCCCAATCCCTGCTCAAACCGATGCGCTATGGACTTAAGCAGTTGATCACCATACTGATGACCAAATGCGTTATTAATTTCAGCAAATTGGTCGACATCTATCAAAATAACGCTGAAGGCACTCGCCGTACCGTCAGCAAAATGTTGATTAATTGCGTCAATAAAGGCCGTGCGCTTAGGCAAGCCGACCAGTTTATCAACATAAGCAGACTCTCTTAATTCATTGATAAGATTGATATTATCTGCACAAATCGACACATTAGCACAAAACGCATGTAACAAGTCGCGATTAATCACCGAGGGCAGTTTATTGGTTTTAATATAAACCGCAAAATGCCGCTTATTACGCATTTCAAAATACAGCACGAGATGATTATTTTCAAAAACATGCTCGCGTGTATTAAAACAGCGTTGGAAACTGGTGTAGATTTGCACGTCGGTGATTTCGTCAAGGCGGCGCTGAACCAGTGCTTGATAATGACCCGCTGCGGCAATAATCAGATACTCACTGGAAATCTGCTGATCAAGATCAAAATCGGCTTGTGCACACAACAGACCTTCGGGTTCTGTGTTTACAAAAACAGCCAATTGCCGAATCACCCCACTGGCAAACGCTTGCAGTCCAGACACTGCGATTAACTCACTGCTTCCTCTCACTATTTGTTCTAAGCCCAGTCGACTGGCCTCCATACGCTGAAGTTGGTCATAAGCGCGGATAGCCGTTAAGACTGCTGTAAATAATTTTTTACGCGTTAGTTCATTTTTAGTGAGGTAATCATTGATGTCATAATCGCGAATTGCATCCAACTCGGGCGCATAACCTGGCTGACCTGTACGCAGAATGATGCGCGGCAAATGCAGATTCAACTCACGACGAATCATGTCAATCAACGTCAGACCTGCGTCCTGCGTTTCCATGACGACATCCAACAAAATAACAGCAACATCAGGATGATCCTGTAAAACTGTCGTACATTCATTAATTGAATACGCATTTAAAAAGCGTACGCCACGCCCCAAAATAGCTAAATCCTTGAGTGCGTATTCGGTCGCACTATGCACATCTTTATCATCGTCGACAATCAGGACAAACCAAACCAGAGAAGTATCTTCACATTGAGTGAAAGAGATTTCGGGTTCCTCAATAAAGATTACATCATCATTGTTTGACGACATCTGCTGGCATCCTAAAATTAAAACGTGTATCAAGAAGCATACCATAAAGTTAACATCTGACGGCTTGCATTCTTCGACAAACGACAGCTGTGGCGGCTTACGCTGGGGTTTAACCAACAACACGTTATGACCGTTTAAAGGTCTATTTGGTATTCCAACTCAAAAACTTTGGGGTAGGGAGTCAATAAAACACTTTTCTATTAAATTCGTATTACAACTCAGCGATTGCCATCAACTTTTTCTAAAGACTTAGCTTAACGATGGCACAAAAAAATTGATAATTTCCTGTATACTCTAAACCTCTCAAACCGCGAGCCAGCTTTTTGCATGTCGATTCGCTGCCTTGAACTTAATGATTTTATCCACTAACTACGCCAATCCGTACTCGTGACAGAACTCGAATCTTTTTTTAGTCGTAAAGGCGCATTGTCAAAAGTCATCGCCGGTTATCAACCACGCGCCGCGCAAATTGAAATGGCAGAAGCTATCAGCAACGCAATTGAGCTGAAGCGTCATTTTATTGCCGAGGCTGGCACGGGAACCGGAAAAACTTTTGCCTATTTAGTACCTGCGATTTTTTCAGGAAAAAAAATCATTGTATCAACGGGCACCAAAAATCTTCAAGATCAGTTGTTTAACAAAGACTTACCGCTTATTCGTAAAGCCGTAAAAACCCCGTTTATTGCCGCCTTACTTAAAGGACGTAGCAATTATTTATGTACTTTGCGTTTGAAAAACGCCATGACCAGTAACTTAGGATTTAGTAAGGAAGATGCCGCTGCCTTGGCAAAAATTAATACTTGGGCGAAACGGACTAAAACCGGCGATACCTCAGAAATGTCCGGTGTCTCAGAAAGCGATCCGGTTTGGTATCAAGCCACCTCCAGTGCCGATAATTGTTTAGGGCAAGAATGCGCTGATTACGCCGATTGCTTTTTAGTCAAAGCACGTAAAAAAGCCTTGGAATGCGATATTCTCGTCGTCAATCATCATCTGTTATGTGCCGATTGGTCTATTCGAGAAAGTGGGTTTGGCGAGTTGTTGCCCAATGTCGATGTCGTCATTTTGGACGAAGCACATCAATTAGCAGACACCGCGTCCAATTTTTTAGGCATCACCATCGGCAGCAAACCCTTACTTGATTTAGCTCAAGATGCGCTCATCGAATATTTTAAAGATGCGACCGACCTGCCAGAGTTGCGCCGCACCGCTGAAGAATTGACTCATCAAGTTAAAGAACTGAGGCTGACGTTTGGTGTCGAGCTTAAACGCGGTGATTGGCGTGAGCTGGAAACTAATCCCGACATCATGACGGGATTATCCACCACCCAAAAAAATTTACAGAATTTGACAGCACAACTCGAACTGGCTTCGGTTAAAACTAAAGGCTTGGAAAATTGCTTTAAACGCGCCGAGACACTATTAGAACAACTCACGCTGGTGCTTAAAGATAATAATGGTAAATGGATACGATGGTATGAAATCCATCGCAAAAGTTTTACCTTGAGCCGAACCCCGTTAGACATCGCCAATGAATTCAAGCTGTTTATGCAGCAACATAAAGCCACCTGGATATTTACCTCGGCAACCTTAAGTGTTGCCAATAAATTTGATCATTTTGCCCAAAACCTAGGCTTAACCGATGCCGATACAGCGAGCTGGAACAGTCCGTTTGACTACGCCAGTCAATCGCTGTTTTATCATCCAAAGGGTTTGCCACATCCCAGCGATAGCCAATTTATTCCCCTGATCGTGGAATTTGCATTACCAGTCTTACAGGCCAGCAAAGGTCGTGCTTTTTTTCTATTCACCAGCCATCGCGCACTTAAACAAGCGGAAGAGCTGTTAAAACATCGACTTAACTATCCTTTACTGGTTCAAGGAGATCGCCCTAAAGCGTTACTATTGGAACAATTTAAGAAAACCGGTAATGCCGTATTATTAGGCACATCCAGTTTTTGGGAAGGCGTTGATGTACGCGGTGAGGCTTTGTCCTGTGTGATTATTGATAAACTTCCGTTTGCCTCGCCCGGTGATCCGGTCTTGAAAGCGCGTTTAGACGCTATGACGCAACAAGGTAAAAATCCGTTTTTTGAGTATCAAGTACCCGCCGCCGTGATTGCCTTAAGACAAGGCATTGGACGGTTGATCCGTGATGAAACCGATCGCGGCGTGTTAATGGTTTGTGATCCGCGCTTACTTAAACGTGCGTATGGACAGCAATTTTTAGACAGTGTGCCGCCGATGCGTCGCAGCCGTGAATTGCCTGATGTACAAGCCTTTTTTGCAGAGCCCTATTAAATCTTATGAAATTATTAGCCGTAGAAACAGCCACAGAGGCGTGTTCCGCCGCCTTATCGATGGATGGCGTTATCACTGAGCGCTATACCGTGGCCGGCAACACCCACAGTCAATTGATATTACCGATGATCGACAGTTTAATGAACGAGGCGGGGTTGTTGCCTAGTGACCTAGAAGGCTTGGCATTTGGACGGGGGCCGGGCTCGTTTACCGGTGTACGCATTGCTACGGGTGTTGTTCATGGTCTTGCCTGTGGTTTAGATTTGCAGATTGTCCCTGTCTCGACCCTGCAAGCCGTTGCCCAAGATTATTTTGACCTACACGATGCAGCGCTTGTGTATGTCGCAATGGATGCCCGTATGGGCGAAATTTTTTGGGGGGTTTATCAACGTAATCAACACGGCATAGCGGAGTTAATCGGTAATGAGACCGTCACCCCCGCCACTCATGTCGTTTTTCCAGATCGCATCGGTGTGGGAATTGGTACGGCTTGGCAGATTTACAGCGAGGTCTTATTAAATCGCTTAGATGGGCGCGTGCAAGTTTATCAAGCCGATTGCTTGCCTAAAGCCCGCGCGGTTGCCCGTCTGGGTGTATTAGGTTTTACTCATGGCTTAGCGGTTCCGGTGGAGCTGGCGATGCCTGTTTATTTACGTGATAAGGTCGCTCAAACAGAATCGGAGCGGCTAAATTTAGCTAACGGGGCTTAAACCCTGATATTTTCAACCTTAATTTGGGAGTTTTAAAATGTATAAAGCAATAGGTTATGCCGCACAATCTCACCAGACACCGCTAGAACCGTTTCATTTTGAACGCCGCGAACTGTTGCCAGACGATGTGCAAATAGACATTCTGTTTTGTGGAGTCTGTCATTCTGATATCCATCAAGCACGCAACGAATGGGGTAGCTCCACTTTTCCGATCGTGCCCGGCCATGAAATTGTCGGCAAAGTCACGCAAGTCGGCAGTGCCGTTCAAGGATTTGCCATCGGTGATAGCGTGGGCGTGGGTTGTATGGTCGATGCGTGTCGACAATGCCCTGATTGCCAAGATCATCTGGAGCAATATTGTAATCATGCCGTATTTACCTATAACAGCCCTGATAAACATACCGGCAACAGCACCTATGGCGGATATTCCAACAGCATCGTTGTCGATCAACATTTTGTCTTAAAAATATCAAACACATTAGATTTAGCCGCCACCGCGCCTTTGCTTTGTGCGGGCATCACCACATACTCACCGTTAATGCACTGGAAGATTGCGGCGGGCGATAAAGTGGGCGTTGTAGGTTTAGGCGGTTTAGGACATATGGCGGTTAAATTTGCCCATGCCTTGGGCGCTCATGTGGTTTTGTTTACGACCTCACCCGACAAAATTGATGATGCCAAACGTTTAGGTGCCAATGAAGTCGTCATTTCTAAACATCCAGAAGAAATGAATGCCCACCTTGCCAGTTTTGACTTTATTTTAAACACCGTAGCCGCACCGCATAATCTCGATGCGTATACGGCGTTATTAAAGCGTGATGGCACCTTATGCTTAGTCGGTGTGCCCGATCAGCCGCATCCATCCCCTGCCATTGGGCAATTAATTTTTAAACGCCGCAGTATTGCCGGTTCATTGATTGGTGGCATCAAAGAAACGCAAGAAATGCTGGATTTTTGTGCCGAACATCAGATTACCTCGGATATTGAAATCATTCCAATCCAGCAAATCAATGCCGCGTATGAGCGAGTTTTAAAAAGTGATGTGAAATATCGCTTTGTGATTGATATGGCAAGCTTAGCTGTCGAAGCCTGATGTTTGCTTGCACCGTAAAGGCTCGTCAAAACCACAAACGAACCAATACGGTGCAATCCTATCATTAATCACCGTCCTAAACCTTAAGTTCAGCCGTGTGCTTACTTAATGTCTCCTACATTAGCAAGATGCTTCAACTACGCCGTCATATCTAGGGATTGCCGATATCCAGATCATAAGGATGTGATTTCGAGTCGCCATCGGTGGTTTCTGGATTCGCTAACGCGGTCATTCGGCAATCCCCGCAGGAATGATGATTTTAGCGTTAGCTGAAGCGGCTTGTTAATCAGGTAATGTCTTAATCAGCTGCCTTCCTTCTCGGTCTTTTTGACTCAAGTCGTCACAGACAATCACTTAGCGGCATGAGTTAAGCGCGGCATTCTAAGCCTCATCGTAGCTGTTCCTTGTCTTTATGTGCCAATTGGCATACTCCATGCTGTATAAAATTACGATTCGTTAATTTACCGTGAGAGGAACAGATGAAACTTATAACCGCAATTGTTAAACCTTTTAAACTGGACGATGTCCGTGAAGCACTGTCAGAAATCGGTGTTTCTGGTGTCACTGTCACCGAGGTCAAAGGGTTTGGTCGTCAGAAAGGTCATACCGAGCTTTATCGAGGCGCTGAGTATGTTGTTGATTTTTTACCTAAAGCAAAAATCGAAGTGGCTGTCGCTGACAACTTAGTTGATTCAGCCGTAGAAACGATTACGAAAGCTGCCAATACGGGGAAAATTGGTGATGGCAAAATATTTGTAACCAATTTAGAGCAAGTCGTTCGAATTCGTACCGGTGAAACCGGTGATGAAGCACTTTAAGGTTTAAGGAGCCGCTATGAAAACATTAGTTACCCCCGTTATATTTTTTATTTTGTTCAGTTTTGCAGGCTTTATTCATGCAGAACCTAGCACAGTAACGGTAGAAACCACTACACTTGCAGCCCCCGCTGAACCTGTTGCCGTTGCAATACCCACTACTAATTCCGCCGAGGTGTCCGCGCCTGTTGCCGCACCTGCGCCAAGCATTAACAAAGGCGATACCGCTTGGGTGATGATTTCCACTGTCTTAGTGATTCTCATGGTAATCCCAGGCTTAGCCCTGTTTTACGGCGGTATGGTTCGCGCTAAAAATATGCTTTCCGTGTTAATGCAAGTCTTCATGATTTTTTCCATGATGGCAGTATTATGGGCGATTTATGGCTATAGTGTTGCATTTACCGAAGGCAACGCTTTTTTTGGCGGCTTAAGCAAAATGTTTTTAATCGGGATTACGCCGGACTCCATGGCGGCAACCTTCAGCAAAGGCGTTTATATCCCTGAATTCATTTACGTGGCTTTTCAGCTGACCTTTGCGGCGATTACTCCCGCATTGATTATCGGCGCATTTGCTGAGCGTGTTAAATTTGCAGCCATTTTAATGTTTATGCTGATTTGGTTTACGTTTGCTTATCTGCCTATGGCGCATATGGTTTGGTATTGGGCAGGCCCTGATGCTTACACTGATGCCGCTGCCGCTGAAAAAGCCGCCGCAACCGCTGGCTTCTTATTCCAAAAAGGGGCATTGGATTTTGCCGGTGGTACAGTGGTTCATATTAATGCGGGGATTGCCGGTTTAATAGGCTGCTTATTAGTGGGCAAACGCATGGGGTATAAGAAAGAATCGCTTGCTCCACATAGCGTCACCATGACCATGATTGGCGCGTCCTTGCTATGGGTGGGTTGGTTTGGTTTTAACGTAGGATCAAATTTAGAAGCCAATGGTCTAGCGGGCTTAGTGTTTATTAATACCTTACTCGCCACGGCTGCCGCCACCTTATCTTGGGTGGGTGCAGAATGGTTAATGCGCGGTAAACCTAGCATGTTAGGCGGTGCATCCGGTGCTATCGCTGGCTTAGTTGCTATTACTCCGGCTTGCGGTTGGGCGGGGCCTATGGGCTCTATTTTCTTAGGTTTAGTGGTCGGTTCCGTATGCTTTTGGGCGGTTACCAGTTTGAAAGCTAAATTAGGCTACGACGATTCGTTAGATGCTTTTGGCGTTCATGGCATTGGCGGGATCATCGGCGCGTTAGGAACGGCGATCGTTGCAAACCCTGCACTAGGCGGCACGGGCGTTTGGGATTATGTCAGTAATGGTGTGGCTGAATACAGCACCGTAACACAATTGACCAGTCAAGCTTGGGGTGTTGGTGTCGCGATTGTTTGGTCAGGCTTGGTCGCTTTTGCAGCATTTAAAATTGTCGATATGACGATTGGCTTACGTGTCGCTGAGGATGTCGAACGTCAAGGCTTAGATGTCTCTGAACATGGTGAAACGGCTTATCATATTTAAACTATTCTTTTGTCGCTTTTCGAGCATCTAAAACAAAAAACCGCCCTAGGGAAACTTAGGGCGGTTTTTTTGTCTCGACCGTTATTAACGGCGAATGTTTTAAGTTGGTGATTACTGTGTATCGCGAGCTTAAACCAAATAAACTAAAAAGCCATGATACAATAAAACCATGTTTTTTCCGTCCATAACCGTCCGAGCGCAATGACATTATTTAAATCCCTCACTTTATTTCTTTTTTTGGCTGTGCAAATAACCTGCTCTCCAGTATTTGCTGAAGACTCTGAACTTGCAACGCCGCCTGCTCCAAGTATTGATGCCCGAGCGTATATCCTACGAGATTTTCACACAGGTAAAGTCTTGGCTGAAAACAATGCCGATGCCAAACTCGCCCCCGCCAGTCTGACTAAAATTATGACGGTGTACGTTGTTTTTCGGGAAATCAGCAATGGTCATTTGCATCTTGATGATGTGGCAACCATTAGCCAAAAAGCCTGGGGAACCTCAGGATCGCGAATGTTTGTTGAAGTCAACGATCAAGTCAAAATTGAAGACTTGCTGAAAGGTGTGATTATTCAGTCAGGAAACGATGCCAGTGTCGCACTGGCTGAGCACGTGGCAGGCAACGAAAGCACGTTTGCCGACATGATGAATCAACACGCTACTCGACTGGGCATGACTAATAGCCATTTTCAAAATAGTGATGGCTTACCCAGCGACGATCATTACACCACTGCACGAGACTTAGCGACCCTGACCTCTGCACTGATAAAAGAATTTCCTGAATACTACCGTTGGTTTTCTCAAAAAGAGTTTACCTACAACAAAATCACCCAACAAAACCGCAATAAATTATTGTCGCGTGATGAATCGGTTGATGGTGTAAAAACGGGCTTTACGGATGAGGCCGGCTATTGTTTAGTCGCCTCGGCGCTCCGAGAAGATATGCGCTTAATCTCTGTCGTCATGGGAACAAATAGTGCCAACGCCCGCGCTAATGAAAACCAAAGTTTATTAAATTACGGCTTCCGTTTCTTTGAAGCCCATCGCCTTTATCAAGGCAACACGCCGCTTAGCGAAGCACGTGTCTGGAAAGGTGATAACAAAACAGTTGCGTTGGGCTTGCCTGAAGATTTGTATGTCACTATTCCTAGACGAACCTACAATGATCTTAAAGCCGAGATTAATGTTAACAAAAACATTATGGCGCCTATTAAAGCGGGTGATAAATTTGGCTCAGTCAATGTCACTTTAAAAAATGAACCGATTATTAACAAAGATTTGGTGGCTCTAAAAACGGTCGAACAAGGCAATATTGTTCGCCGACTTTATGATGGTGCCATGATGATGCTGGAGAAATCTGATGCTGGAAAATAAAACCGTCTACCTTAATGGTAGCTACTTACCGTTACCGGATGCCAAAATTTCGGTATTGGATCGCGGCTTTTTGTTTGGCGATGGCATCTATGAAGTCATTCCGTCCTATTACGGTCATTTATTCCATCTTGATGATCACCTAGAACGACTGGAAAATAGCTTGGCTGCCATACGCTTGGCTAATCCACATTCACGTAGCGAATGGCGGCAGATTTTTACCCCACTACTGGATGCCAGCCAAAACCAATACGTTTATTTGCAATTAACGCGGGGTGTTGCACCCAAACGCGACCATGCCTTTCCTGAAGCGATTGCGCCCACTGTGTTTGCAATGGTATCGGCTATTGTGCCGTTCGCGGGCAAACACACAGGGATTCAAGCCGTAACTATGGACGATAGTCGCTGGAAGCTTTGTCACGCTAAAGCGATTACCTTATTAGCCAATATTCTGCACCGTCAATCAGCAATCGACCAAGATGCAGCAGAGGCTATTTTAATTAAAGATAATATCGTCACAGAAGGCGCAGCCAGCAACGTGTTTGTGGTATTGGATGGCTGCTTACTCACTCCACCTAAGGGAAATGACATATTGCCTGGCATTACTCGCGATGTCATCTTGGACTTAGCGCGTAAAAATAACATTCAATGCGCTGAACAACGCATCAGTGCTGAACAACTGAGCCTAGCCTCTGAAGTTTGGGTAACCAGCTCCACCCGTGAAATCATTCCAGTTGTGACGTTAGATGGCAAGCCGGTTGGCGCTGGAAAACCCGGTGCGGTTTGGCTTGAAATGGATGCTATTTTTCAAAATTATAAGCAATCTCTGTTATGAGCGAAGATACTCTATTTGAATTTCCCTGCCAATTTCCTGTTAAAGCAATGGGAAAAATGGATGTCGAACTGGATATTCTGGTTATTGACATCATCCGTCGTCATGCACCTGATTTGGATCATCAAGCGGTTAAGACGCGCCCTAGTAAAGATGGTCGTTATTTAGCGGTGACAGTGACCATTGAAGCGACCAGCAAAAAACAATTAGATGCGATTTACCAAGACTTAAGCGATCACCCCTTGGTATTAGTGGCGTTGTAAGTATTTAAACATCGCCACGGCTGAGTAAAGTAATGCGTCTATCGGCGTAAAAACAGCCGATAGACGTTAGCTTTATGCTTTTTTCGCAGGCTTAATCAAGCGTATACCCAATTCTTTCAATTGTTCATCCGTAACAACGGCAGGCGCACTGACCAATGGACACGCCGCAGATTGGGTTTTGGGGAAAGCGATCACATCGCGGATGGAGCTTGAACCGGTCATCAGCATCACTAACCGGTCTAAGCCAAACGCCAAACCGCCATGCGGCGGCGCACCATATTTTAAAGCATCCAACAAGAAGCCAAATTTTTCTCTGGCTTCGTCTTCTTTAATGCCCAAAATTTCAAATACCGTTTGCTGCATGGCGGGGCGGTTAATACGAATCGAGCCGCCACCGACTTCAGTACCGTTTAAGACCAAATCGTAAGCGCGAGACAAGGCCGCACCCGGATTAGCAACTAAGTCTTCTACGGAACAGCTTGGTGCAGTAAATGGATGATGAATGGCGTTGTAACGTCCTGATTTTTCATCCCAAGCAAACATCGGGAAATCAACCACCCAAACCGGTTTCCACTCGCCTTGCAACAGCTTTAAATCATGACCCAGTTTAACGCGCAATGCGCCCATCGCTTCGTTGACAATATCCGCTTTATCAGCGCCAAAGAAAATCAGATCACCCACTTGTGCGCCGGTTTTTGCTAATACACTGCTCCAAATTTCATTTGATGCGTATTTGACAATCGGCGATTGCAAGCCATCGATTCCGCTTGTTAAGTCATTGACTTTGATATAAGCCAGGCCTTTCGCACCATAAATGCTAACAAATTTAGTTAATTCATCAATATCTTTGCGGCTTAAATTGCCACCATTCGGTACGCGCATGGCAACCACGCGACCTTTAGGATCATTGGCAGGGCCTGAAAACACTTTAAAATCGACTCCTTGCATGTCTTCAGCAATATCCACCAATTCCAATGGGATACGCAAATCAGGGCGATCGATACCAAAGCGTGAAATAGCTTCTTGGTAAGTCATACGCGGAAATTGGGCATCCAACTCGACGTTGATAACCTTAGCAAACAGTTGGCGGATCATTTCTTCCATAATGTCCATGATTTCATCTTCGGTCATGAACGAGGTTTCAATATCCAACTGGGTAAATTCTGGTTGACGGTCGGCACGTAAATCTTCATCACGGAAACAACGCACGATTTGATAATAGCGATCCATACCCGCGACCATCAAAATTTGCTTATAAAGCTGGGGTGATTGCGGTAGGGCAAAAAACGCATTTTCATGCGTCCGACTAGGTACAATGTAATCGCGTGCACCCTCCGGCGTGGCTTTGGTTAAATACGGGGTTTCGATTTCAAAAAACTCATTATCATCCAAGAAATTTCTGAGTACCCGCGTGACATCGCGGCGAACTTTCATTTTCTCTTGCATCACTGAGCGGCGTAAGTCGATATACCGGTAACGCAAACGCAGCTCTTCATTGACTTCAATATCGCTTTCGACTGGAAACGGTGGCGTTTCTGATTCGTTCAGCACTTCGATATGGCGGGCGAGCAACTCGATTTCGCCCGAGTGCATATTGGCATTAATCGTACCCGCTGGACGGTTACGCACCAAGCCGGTTACTTTTAAGACATATTCACTACGGACTTGCTCGGCAATAGCAAAGGTTTCGACCGCATCGGGGTCTACAACAATTTGCACGATACCGGCACGATCGCGTAAATCAATAAAAATAACGCCGCCATGATCGCGGCGACGGTGTACCCAGCCGCAAATATCGACAGTTTCGTCGAGTTGTTGGATATTGAGTTCTCCGCACTTGTGAGTACGCATAATATTTCCCTGTATTGGTCAAGTTAAAAGAAAAGTTGGGGGATAAGCTAAGGATGGCGTACACCGTCTGCGTTACGCCAAGCCTTTTGGGGATGAATGGCTAGTCGATGCGAGTTAATCGCTTTTGCAGCCGCCGCCAGAGCAGGTCGCAGCCGGTGCGCCGCAAGGTGCTGCTTCGCCAGCGACATTTTTTTTATTACCGCTTTTAAAATCAGTTTCATACCAACCGCTGCCTTTAAGGCGAAAACCTGCTGCCGAAATTTTTTTCATTAATTCGGGTTGACTACACGCAGGACAAATAATTAACGGTTCAGCATTAAGTTTTTGTAAAGCCTCATGGGCGTGACCGCATGATTGGCATTGATATTCGTAAATAGGCATGGTTACTCCTGACAAGAAAAATAGCTTAAGTAAGGTACAGTTTGTGTTTTTCAAGGCACTTCATGAAACCTACTATAAAA
Source organism: uncultured Methylococcaceae bacterium (assembly GCA_903945375.1). Classification (GTDB taxonomy): domain Bacteria; phylum Pseudomonadota; class Gammaproteobacteria; order Methylococcales; family Methylomonadaceae; genus Methylovulum. The sequence goes on from CAJAVP010000017.1 coordinate 15,325, forward strand.
TAGCCGTTCATTTTACAGACTCAGTGCCCACAATGAAAACATTAAGCTTAATACAACCTGATGACTGGCATGTTCATGTCAGAAACGGCGACCTGCTCAAAACCGTTTTACCCTATACCGCACGGCAATTTGCTCGTGCGATTATCATGCCCAATCTTAAGCCGCCAGTCACTACCGTGGCTCAAGCCTTAGCGTACCGAGCAGAAATTTTACAAGCCATTCCATCGGACGTTAATTTTACGCCGTTGATGACCTTATATTTAACACCGCAAACGACACTGAGCGAAGTTCAACAAGCCGCCGCTACGGAGTCAATTCACGCATTTAAACTCTATCCGGCAGGCGCTACCACAAACTCCGAGGCAGGTGTTAATGATCTCCGTGGTATTTTTCCAATTTTGGCCGCCCTAGAAAAATACGATATGCCATTATTGATTCATGGCGAGGTCACTGATGAATCGTGTGATATTTTTGATCGGGAGCGCGTCTTTATCGACACGCAGTTAACGCAAATTCATCATCAGTTCCCCGCGTTGCGTATTGTCCTTGAACATGTCACCACCACTGAAGCGGTGCAATTTGTCCAAGCAGCAAATACCAACGTCGCCGCCACGATAACCCCTCAACATTTGCTCTTTAATCGTAACGCGCTATTGGCTGGTGGTCTGCGTCCGCATTTTTATTGTTTGCCCGTACTTAAACGCGAACCACATCGGCAAGCTTTACTTGCCGCCGCGACCAGTGGCAATCCAAAATTCTTTTTAGGCACAGATAGCGCTCCGCATTTGTCTGCGCTTAAAGAAAACGCCTGTGGTTGCGCCGGTTGTTTTAGTGCGTTTGCCGCCTTGGAATTTTATGCCGCCGCCTTTGAGGACGCTAATGCGCTGGACAAACTGGAAGGCTTTGCGAGTTTTTATGGGGCGGATTTTTATCGCCTCCCAAGAAACACGCAAACCATTACCTTAGTCAAATCAGCTTGGCAAATCCCCCCCGTTTACGGTACAGCGGATATCCGCATTACGCCCTTACAAGCCGGTGAAATCTTACAATGGCAAATGCAATCACCGGATGCACTTTAGGTCTGTGATTCAGCAATTCTCATTATGACCCCAAGCTATCCTATTTCCGGCTTTCGGGGTCGGACAATTGAGTTTTTCGGATTATGAGACCAGCCCTCCAACATAAAATCGAGCAGATGCTCCCAGCTATCAAAGCACAAGTAAGTTGTCAGCGCCTTCATGTCATCAAACAAACGCTTTCGCGAAGGCAGTGTCTGAAGCAGCAGGCAA
>CAJAVP010000018.1 GCA_903945375.1 uncultured Methylococcaceae bacterium
CGCGATTATCGCGGCTAAAGCCACTTCCACAGATATTAAAAAGCGTAGGTTACTTAATAGCAACAACGTATTATTTAGAACTGATAATGAAACAACCGTTAGCTACATCCTGCTATCGAATTGAGCCTATATGGTAGATAATACCCTTATTTTTATCTAATGGTATAGTCTTTGCTAGGCTTTTGAGTGCAAAATGAGTCTATTTCTAATTTTGATGGAACACCGGCTAATGCCGCCATTAAATTTTAACCCGGCAAGGAAAAACGATTATGACAATTAAAGTGGCCCTCCGTCACAAAACCGCTTATTGCTTTGATAGAGCGGTATCCCTGTCACCGCATGTCTTTCGTCTGCGTCCGGCGGTGCATAGTCGCACACCGATTAAGGCTTACAGCTTACGCATTGAACCTGCTGAACACTTCATTAATTGGCAACAAGACCCCTACGGTAACATTCAGGCAAGAGTCGTGTTTCCAGAAAAATGTCGCAGGCTAAGTATTGAAGTTGAAGTGATTGCGGATATGACCGTCATTAATCCTTTTGATTTTTTTGTCGAGGATTATGCCGAAAAATACCCATTTACTTATGAAGAGCAACTCGCAAAAGAGCTGCAACCCTATTTGGATATCACTGAGCAGGGTGAGTTGCTTCAGCAATGGGTCGCTGAGTTTGATGTTAGCAAACGCAATATCAATGACTTTTTGGTGGATATAAACCGTAAAGTATTTCAAACAGTTAATTACAATATCCGCATGGAAGTGGGTATTCAAACTTGTGAAGAAACGCTGGAAAAACTCAGTGGTTCATGCCGAGATTCCGCGTGGTTATTAGTACAAATACTCCGGCATTTGGGTTTAGCCGCTCGATTTGTCTCCGGTTATCTAGTGCAATTGAGTGCCGATATAAAATCGTTGGACGGCCCTTCTGGGCCTGAGCAAGATTTCACTGATTTACATGCGTGGACGGAAGTTTATATTCCGGGCGCAGGCTGGATAGGGCTCGATCCAACCTCTGGATTACTGGCTGGAGAAGGTCATATTCCCTTAGCCTGTACACCGAGCCCCGCCAGTGCCGCACCGGTTACCGGCGCGACGGATGAGTGTGAAGTTGAATTTGAATTCAGCAATACTGTTGAGCGATTACATGAAGATCCGCGCGTAACCAAGCCTTATACCGAAGAACAATGGTATAACATTAACGCACTGGGTTTGAGGGTGGATAGTCAATTTGAGCAAGATAGCGTCAAGTTGACTATGGGCGGTGAGCCAACGTTTGTATCGGTCGATGATATGGAAGGCGATGAGTGGAATACGCTCGCTGATGGTGCGCATAAACGCGAACGCGCACAAGAATTGACTAAACGCTTGCGTGATGTCTTTGCTAAAGGCGCATTACTGCATTATGGGCAAGGCAAATGGTATCCAGGTGAGCCTTTGCCGCGCTGGCAAAACGGTATTTTCTGGCGTAAAGATGGGGTCTCGATGTGGCGTGATCCTGCCTTGCTTGCTGATATTAACGAAGATTACGCGATGACGAATGAACATGCTCAAGCGTTTGCTCAGCATCTTGCTCAATACCTAGGTGTTAAAAAACACTATATCAGCACCGCTTATGAAGACAGTTTTTACTATTTGTGGCAAGAAGGCAATCTGCCAAGCAATATTGATCCGTTAAAGTACAATCTTAAAGACTCCATCGAGCGTCAAACTGTCGCACAATTATTAGATGCGGATTTAGGTCAAGCGGTGGGTTATGCCTTACCGATAAAATGGAACTGGTTTAACCAACACTGGCAAAGTGGTCCGTGGGAGTTTAGACGCGGACACCTGTTTTTGATTCCTGGTAATTCGCCAATGGGTATGCGAATGCCATTAAATAGCTTGCCTTGGGTTGCACCGGATAAACGAGATACTCAAGAGCCGCAAAGTTTGTTTGCCGATTTACCAGAGCTGGGGGATTACTATGGCGAAGTCACACGCCGATACAGCCATATGGAACACACCGCACCGGCGCATCCTGAACTGACTGAGCAAGCGCTAGGCGATCAACAAGCCCCCATTATTGAAGTCCCTCATACTGCCGTTTGTATCGAGCCGCGCCAAGGTCGCTTGCATATTTTTATGCCGCCGCTCTCGCAGTTGGAACATTATCTCGATTTGCTAGCTGCTATCGAAGCTACCGCTGAAAAGCTCACTATGCCGGTTGTTATTGAAGGTTATGAGCCGCCGCGTGATTATCGGATTGAGCGTTTGATGGTGACACCGGATCCGGGTGTTATCGAAGTTAATATTCATCCCTCTAAAACCTGGCAAGAATTAGTAGATAAAACGACGGTGCTGTACGAGCAAGCGTTCAATGTTCGCTTAGGAACAGAAAAATTCATGCTCGATGGTCGCCATACCGGAACGGGCGGCGGCAATCATATTACGATTGGTGCAGAAACACCGACCGATAGTCCCTTATTACGTCGTCCGGATTTATTACGTAGTTTAGTGACGTATTGGCAGCATCATCCGGGTTTATCTTATCTATTTTCAGGCATGTTTATAGGTCCAACCAGTCAAGCACCTCGCGTCGATGAAGGGCGTGACGAGAAGCTGTATGAGCTGGAAATTGCTTTCCAACAAATGCCTGAAGGTGAAGTGCCAGCACCGTGGTTGGTCGATCGTTTATTACGGCATTTATTGACGGATATTACCGGCAATACCCATCGTTCGGAATTTTGTATTGATAAGCTATATTCGCCCGATAGCTCAACCGGACGCTTGGGGATTTTGGAATTACGTGCCTTTGAAATGCCGCCTCATGCGCGTATGTCATTGGTACAAACGCTGTTATTACGTGCCTTGATTGCATGGTTTTGGCGTAATCCATATCAGCATGACTTAGTGCGCTGGGGAACGGAGTTACATGATCGCTTTATGTTGCCGCATTATGTCCGTGAAGATATGACTCACGTTGTTAAAGATTTGCAACGTGCGGGCTATGCGTTTGAGCTGGAATGGCTAGAGCCCTTTTTTGAATTCCGTTTCCCCCGTTATGGCACGGCGTTGATTGATGACATGGAACTGGAATTACGTTTTGCCATTGAGCCTTGGCATGTGCTGGGTGAAGAAGTCAGTAGTACCGGTACTGCGCGATATGTGGATTCATCGGTTGAACGCTTACAGCTCAAAGTGAGCGGCTTTACTGAGGGGCGTTATGTGTTGGCTTGCAATGGGCGGCGATTGCCGTTACGCAATACCAAGCGCAAAGGCGAGTATGTCGCTGGTGTACGTTACCGCGCATGGCAGCCACCCTCCGCTTTGCATCCAACCATCAGCCCGCATGTGCCGTTGGTCTTTGATGTGATTGATACCTGGAATGGTCATGCCGTTGGAGGCTGTACTTATCATGTCGCGCACCCGGGTGGACGTAGCTACGATGCGTTTCCTGTTAATAGCTTTGAAGCAGAAGCACGACGTATCACTCGCTTCTGGGATTACGGTCATACCCAGGGCGTGGTCATTCGACCACCGTTGTCGGCATCGCCATCTGAACCATCAGATGAAGCCTTCTTGAATACCTTTACGGTGTGTAATAAACCGCCGAGACCGATGGCGCCACCACCTGAGGAGCTGAGTCAGGAATATCCGTTTACGTTAGATTTACGACATCGTAACCGGTAATGCTTTAGCCCATGCGCCCCTTAGAAAAAGACGCTAACACCATTGGTCTGCAATACTACGAAACGCGCTTAGGTGTGTATGACGAGATGGTTGCCACTGAGCACACCATCTTGCCTTATTGGCAGCGATTCATTAATGCACTAGAGGCAATGGGGAGTTCACAAATTGAACATCGTCGCCGCGAGGCACAGCGTTTATTGCGTGAAAACGGCGTCACCTATAATGTTTATGGCGATGCTCAAAAGCTCACCCGCCCGTGGCGTTTAGATCCTATTCCACTGTTGATTAGCAGTGAAGAATGGATCGTGATTGATGCGGGACTTAAACAACGCGCAGAATTGCTGGATTTGGTGTTAAAAGATATTTACGGTGCGCAAACGCTGATAAAAAAGCGCTTATTACCGTTGGAGCTGATTTTCTCTCATCAAGGTTTTTTACCCCCCTGTATAGGTTCACTGCAAAATCAGCCTAAGCAATTAACCATTTATTCCGCAAATTTAGTGCGCGGTGCACGAGGGCGATTTTGGGTATTAGATGATCGTACCCAAGCACCTTCGGGTTCGGGTTATGCGCTGGAAAATCGTACGGTGATGACGCGAGTTTTACCCGATATTTTTCGAGAAACTCAAGTGCAGCGTCTATCGGGCTTTTTTAAAGGTTTCAGTAAAGGGCTGGCAAGTACCGCTTTGCATAATAAAGACAATCCTAGAATTGTCGTCTTAACCCCCGGGCCATTTAACGAAACTTACTTTGAACACGCTTATTTAGCTTCGTATTTGGGCTATACCTTAGTGCAGGGCGATGATTTGACGGTGCGAGACGGTCATGTTTGGCTAAAGTCCCTAGAAGGCTTACAACCGGTTGATGTCATTTTACGACGCGTCGATGATTCGTTTTGTGACCCGCTGGCGTTACGCAATGATTCACGTTTAGGCATTGCGGGGCTATTGGAAGCCGTACGGCGTGGTAATGTCGTGATAGCCAATCCTTTAGGCAGTAGTGCGTTAGAAAATCCGGGGCTGTTGGCTTTTTTACCCAAATTAGCGCGATACTTTTTAAATGAAGAACTGATTTTGCCGTCCGTGGCAACGTGGTGGTGTGGGCAACGGCGTGAATGTGATTTTGTGTTACAAAATTTAGAACACTTGGTTATCAAACAAATTAACCGACAGCCCTCTGGCGTTTCTATTTTTGGTAGCCAGTTAAATCATCAGGAAAAATCCGCTTTAAAAGCCGCGATATTGGCTAAACCGCATTTGTTTGTTGGACAAGAACGAGTCAGCCTATCTACCGTTCCGTCGTTTACCGATCATCATATCGAACCGCGCAATGCGGTCTTACGCAATTTTGTCGTTGCCAATGGCAAAGAGTATCAGGTTATGCCGGGTGGCTTGACCCGAGTCGCTCAAGGCAAAGATGATTTAGTGGTCTCTAATCAAGCGGGTGGGATTAGTAAAGATACGTGGGTATTAGCAACTGAACCCAGTCCGCCTGTTACGCCTGTTGTTCAGTCAGGACGAACTCAATTAATGGATCCCGTGACTGAACCGCTGACCAGTCGTGCAGCGGATCATTTATTTTGGGTGGGTCGTCATCTGGAACGTGCGGAAGCCTCGGCACGTTGGCTACGGACGGTATTATTAAAGTTTAATGATTTACTGGAATATCAAGATGCCGTCGATAGCGATTCATTAACCATACTACTGTATGGATTAACACATCTGACCGCCACTTATCCGGGTTTTCTTAAAGCAGATGAACAACAGCTAAAAGCCCCGCAGGCAGAATTGTTTGCCTTGGCAAGAGATGGTTTTAAGTCGGGTTCGTTAGCCGCCAATATTCAAGCGTTTGTTCAATCCGCATTTAATATTCGTGACTTATGGTCGCAGGATACATGGCGCAGTGTGGATAGCATTCAGCATCGTTGGCAACAGCGGGTTATGGTGCATGAGCTGAGTGTTGAAACGTTGCAAAGTGCGTTAGATGAATTGATTACCGGCATTGTTGCATTTACCGGATTAACCTCAGAGAGTATGACGCGAGAAGCCGGTTGGCTGATGCTGGATAGCGGACGACGATTAGAACGAGCCTTAGCCTTGATTACCTTGTTGAGAGCTTGTGTCGTGACACGCCACCGCCCCGCCGTACAAAATCAAGTGTTGGAATCGGTATTGTTTGCGACCGATAGTTTAAGTATTTACCAACGGCGTTATCGTTCAGTCATCCAATTACCGATGGTACTAGAATTGTTATTGCACGATGAAACTCATCCGCGTTCGGTCGCATATCAGTTACGGCAATTATCGTCACATATTGAAGCCTTGCCTCGCGAATGCCGTAAAAGTCGGCTGAGTGAAGAAGAGCGATTAATTATGCAAGCTTATACCGATTTGCGTTTAAGTGACCTCGTAGATTTGCTCAAACTGGATTGCGAAGAGGGAATTTATCATGCGTTGGAGCAGTGTTTGTCGGTGACGACCGATTTATTGTGGCGAGTGGCGGATGTTGTTGCTCGCACCTATTTCAGTCATTCGCAAACCTCACAATTAATGAGTGTCAACACCTTGCCGGAAGATGAGTTATGAAATACCGCATCACCCATACCACGGTTTACCATTATAGCCAGGCGGTAGGACTCAGCCAGAACGAGGCACGCTTACAACCGCGTGATTTCTGGCGGCAGCAGTGCTTGAGTGCTTATTTTGAAATTAGCCCGAATCCCATCGACTATCGCGAGTTAATTGATTATTTTGGCAATCGCACAGCGTATTTTGCGATTCAACAAGCGCATCGACAGTTGCAAGTGACTGCAGTTAGTGATGTCATGATTTTTCCTGAAAATCGTCTTAATGAGAGTGCTCAACAAACGCCTTGGGAACAGGTACGTGACCTGTTGCGTGAACAACCCACCGTCAGTCACCCGTACTTACTCGATTTGTTAGATGCTAAACAATACCTCCTCGATTCACCGATGATCACAAGTTCTGCGGAACTGGCAGATTATGCCCGCCCCTCTTTTTCGCCCAATCGTCCACTGGTGGAAGTAGTGAGCGATTTAATGCAGCGGATTTATCTGGATTTTATCTACGATCCGAGTTTTACCACCATTGCCACGCCTTTGTCTGCCGTGTTATTACATCGGCGCGGCGTTTGCCAAGATTTTGCTCATTTAGCGATTGGTTGTTTACGAAGTTTTGGCATTTCTGCACGTTATGTCAGTGGTTATATGGAAACCTTGCCAGAACCCGGGCAACAGCGATTGGTCGGAGCAGATGCCTCCCATGCGTGGTTTTCCGTTTATTTGCCGGGAACAGGTTGGTTGGATTATGACCCTACCAACAATAAACTACCTTATGACCAACATATTACCCTTGCATGGGGCAGAGATTATGCCGATGTGACGCCGCTGAAAGGCATCGCATTTGGTGGAGGACAGCATACACTATCGGTTTCGGTAGATGTGCTGAGAATGTAACAGGTTTTCTAGCTGGCGTTCCGCTCAGCAATAAACCAACCTAAAATTAACAGGAGACATCATGACAACGATACATCTTATTGGCGGTGAAAAAGGCGGAGTGGGTAAATCGGTCGTAGCGCGTGTATTGGCGCAATATATGATCGACAAAGACATTCCTTTTATTGGTTTTGATACGGATCGTTCACATGGCGCTTTATTACGGTTTTATACGGATTATGCGTCACCTACGGTTATTGAAGATTATCAAAGCTTGGATATCATTATGGAAACTGCCGCAGAACAACCAGAAAAACGAGTACTGGTTGATTTAGCGGCACAAACACATTTTCCCTTGGCAAACTGGATAGATGAATCCGGTGTTCTGGAACTGGCGGACGAGCTGGGCATTACACTGTGTTATTGGAATGTGATGGATTCGGGTAAAGACAGCGTAGACTTGCTGAGTAAACTTTTGGATCAGTATGGCAGTAAACTCCACTATGTATTGGTGCAAAACCAAATCCGAGATGAGGACTTTACCTTACTAGAATTTTCCGGTGTTAAAGACAGAGCGCTGGACATGAATGCCAAGTTGATGGTGTTAAAACGCTTATACACCCCAATCATGACCAAAATTGACGGCAATGACTCCAGTTTTTGGGCGGCTAAAAACAAAGATTACAACCATCTAAACGCGTTGGGCTTACTGGATCGACAACGGGTGAAAATGTGGCTCAATCATGCGTATAGCCAACTGGATTTGCTTGATGTCTAACGGCGGCGTGATTCGCACTTGAGTCGATCATGATATTGCGAGTGAGTTGTAACCTAAGTTTTCACATTGAAGACAGTACCGCGTTGATCTTTATGCTGCGCCCCTATCGGGGTGTCCTGCAATGGATCAACCGCGAAACGTTTTCAATTAAACCTTTCCTTCACATGATAGAAAGCTCAGACAGCTACGGCAACACCTGCCAGCGTTTGGTGGCACCGCCTGGCTCGCTCATGCTTTACACCTCGGCAGAAGTGCGAGTTGATGACTTTCAAGACAGTGCGCCCGGTGCGTGGTTTATTGAAATTCAACATTTACCTCATGATGTGCTACTGTTTTTGCGTCCTAGTCGCTACTGTGAATCGGATCGCTTTGGCGAATTAGCCAGAGAAATTAGTGCCGATGCTGCACCTGGCTACGATCAAGTAAGTCGCATTGTTGAGTGGATTAGGCAAACGGTTCAATATCTGCCGGGCTCCAGCGATTTCCCTGTATCCGCCTCAGAAGTACAACTGCGCGGTTATGGGGTCTGTCGAGACCTTGCCCATTTGGGTATTGCCTTATGTCGCAGTATCAGCATTCCTGCGCGGATTGTGGCCGGCTATCTGTATCGCTTATCGCCAATGGATTTACATGCCTGGTTTGAAGTGTATGTCGGTGGTCAGTGGTATGCGTTTGACCCTACCCAAGCACAACTAACCGCTGGCAGAGTGATTATTGCATTTGGTCGTGATGCGGCAGATGTGCCGGTATTTCATCAATTTGGTTCAGGCGCTGTACTCAACCAGATGAAGGTAAGTGTGGAAAAACTTTAGAGGCCGTCGATAGGCTAGCGCCTAGATTGCTGTTTGCTGAGTGTGGCTAATCTGTTTGGCTTTCGTCGATATATTTTCATCGCGCGGTCATGAATTGCTTTTTGTGGGAACGACGTTAGCCGTGACAATTTTGGCTAAAGCCGTTCCCACATGAAGTTATATCTCAAACTCAGATCACTCAAAGGCGATTTATCGCCTCCATTGCTTCCTTTCCCGCGTTCTTATTTTTGTCCATTTGCTCATCAAATTGCCGATTCATAATCTCTTGCACTTCCATAAAGCGCAGATATGCCGCTTGCCCTTGCTGCATACTGTGTGACGTTTCTGCCAAAGCCTCATAAGCTGACTTAATCACCTCATCACAAAAAACTTGTCCCAATTGTTCAGCCGTGGCTTTGGGGTTGGGATCAATCGGTGCATCACGGTAAAGTTCCAAAGCCCGCCCACGTTCAACACTAAAACGGGACTGCATAGTATCCAAAAACAATTCGCTTGGCTCTTCCGCGTTGGTTACGCCTTTATTCATTGCGGTGAAAGCACGCGCCGATGCCGCTTTGCTTAATTCTGCATCGACGTCTGCATTAGGATTGATGGACGGATTAACTAATTCTTTGCCGTGTTCTTTGAGTATGTTCAAAATCACATTCAACGGGATTTTGCCCGTGCGTAATTTTTCTAAATAGCCCTCGACGCGCTCTGGTGTGATAACGCCTGC